>NZ_BPRD01000200.1 GCF_022179745.1 Methylorubrum podarium | reverse complement strand
TCACCGCCACCGCCGGCACCGATGCCACGCTCCGGCTGGACCGACTCTCGGAGCGGGACGTCGCGGTGACGGGTGCGCTGGTGGCGTCCACCTCGTGGA
This sequence comes from Methylorubrum podarium, assembly GCF_022179745.1. Taxonomy (GTDB): domain Bacteria; phylum Pseudomonadota; class Alphaproteobacteria; order Rhizobiales; family Beijerinckiaceae; genus Methylobacterium; species Methylobacterium podarium. The sequence continues at coordinate 4,571 of NZ_BPRD01000200.1, read as the reverse complement.
GCCCGGACGTGATCGATGCCGGTCTCGTGACGCCCGGCGCTCCTCACGAAGCCGAGCCGGGGGAGGATGGCCTCCCCGCCCTCGCCGATTCCGACGGTGCCACGCCTGCCACGCCTCGCGCCGTCGCCCTGTCCTCGGTGACGCCGGCGCCCGCCGACGCGACCCCGATCGAGGTCGCCGCGTCGAGCCTCGCCCTGCCCGGCTTCTCGGCCCGCCTCGACCGCGGCCCGTCGGTGCTCGATCCGCAGATCGCGGCGCCGGAGGCCAAGTCCCACTACGCCGAGCTGATCAACCCGGACGCGATGGACCGCGAGCAGCGCTGCCTCGCCGAGGCCGTCTATTTCGAGGCCCGCAGCGAGCCCGAGGAGGGACAGGCCGCCGTCGCGCAGGTGGTGCTGAACCGCGTCAAGAGCGGGCTCTACCCCTCCTCGGTCTGCGGCGTCGTCTACCAGAACCGCCACCGCTTCATGGGCTGCCAGTTCTCGTTCGCCTGCGAGGGCAAGTCGCTGCGCATCACCGACGCGGAATCGTGGCGCAGCGCGACCCGCGTCGCCAGCGCGGTGATCGAGGGCCGGACCTATGTCAGCGAGGTCGGCGGCGCGACCCACTACCACGCCGACTACGTCCGCCCCGGCTGGTCCCGCCGGCTCAAGCGCAAGGACATGATCGGCCGGCACATCTTCTACCAGTTGAAGCCGAACCAGACCTGATCCGCCGCCTGCGCTATCGCTTCGGCTCCGCCTCGCGATGACGGACGAGCGGTGTCCGTGACCGCGGCTACTTCCCCTGCTTGAGGTAGTTCGCTCCGCCGATCACCAGAAGCTTGTCCTTATCCCGGTCGGGCGCGAACAGGCTGAGCGACTCCGCCCCGCCCGCGTCGTCCGTCAGCGTGATCCGGAAGCCCGAGACCGCGTAGCGCCCGCTCTGCACCGGCCGGCGGCTGTGCCCCGCCACCGTGGTGCCGCCGTCGATGGCGCCGCCGGTGGAGGAGAAGCCGGTGCTGCCCTCGCGGGTGAAGCGTCCGTCGGGACTGAGCGTGAGCGTGCGCGCGCCGCCGACCGAGCCTGTCGGGCCGCTCGACCCGAAGGTGTGGCTCCAGGTGCCGGAGAAGCGATGCCCGTCGGCGAAGGGTGGCATCGTCGCGTAGGTCTTGTCGCCGATCTTGATGCCGTCCTTGGTGCGGGTGAAGGCGTCGCTCGAACGGGTGACGAGGCCGAACGCGTTCTCGATCTCGACCCGGTCGATGCGGTTGGCCGAGAGCCAGCCGCCCTTCAGCGCGTAGGTGCCGCAGGTCGCGACCTCCGTGCGGCAATGGCCGGCGATGTCGCCGTCGCGGGGCAGTTCGGTGGTGAAGAGTCCGCCCTTGTCGAACAGCAGGGTCGCTTGGTCGGCGGTGAAATCCAGGCCGCCGAAGGCGTTGGGCATCAGCCGCGTCTCGGTGCGCGCGTAGAGCCCGTCCATTCCCCCGTCGCCGGATTTCGGCGCGAGGACGAGGCCCCGGTCGTCCCTGGTCGGACGGTAGGCGCGAACCAAAGCCTCGAACCCCTCGCGGACCGGCTTCTCGGCATCCCGCTCGAGCTGGAGCGTGAGGAGAATCAGGTAATGCTCGCTCCCGCCCGCCGCGATCCCGACGAACCACGCGTTCATGCGCAGTCCGTCGCTCGACCGGCAGCAGCGCTGCTCGATGCGGATAGGATGGCCGTCGAGGGTCTCGCCGGCTTTCGCGGTGAGCGGCTTGCCCTCGGTCGGGACCTGTTTGAAGCCGCGGACGAACTGCATGAAGGCCGTGTCGAAGGCGCCGGAGGCCGGCCTGGGCTTGGCGACCAGCAGGATCGCGATGCCCTTGCGTCCGCGCGGGCCGGCCGGCTCGTAGACGCGCTGGAACAGGAGGCCGTCATTCGCCTCCCGCCGCGTCCAATCGTCGAAGGTGGCGGGCAGGTCGAACCGGGCGCTGCCGAGCGCCGTCTCCGCCGGCCGGGCCGGCTGCCCGGTCGCGAGGAGGAGAGCGAGGACGGCCGAGGCGCCCGCCGCCCCCCGGCGCCAGCGCGCGCCCGTCACGTCACGACGCTCGGCTCCGCGCGGCCGGTGAGCCTCTCGATGTCGGCCAGTTCCCGCGCGACCGCCACGACGGGTGCGAGGACCTCGGCCACCGGCAGTTCGAGCCGGTCCGGTGCCGCCTCGTAGCGCTCGATATAGACCCGCAGCGTCGCCCCGGCGGTGCCGGTGCCCGAGAGGCGGTAGACGATGCGCGCATCCTCCTCGAAGGTGACCCGCACGCCCTGCGCCTCCGTCACCGAACCATCGACCGGATCGACGTAGCGGAAATCATCCGCCGCTTTGACGGTGAGGCCGCCGATCCTGGTGCCCGGCAGGGCGCCGAGCTTGCCGCGCAGTCCCTCCATCAGCCGGTTGGCGGCGCCCGCATCGATCTCCTCGTAATCGTGGCGGGTGTAATAGTCGCGCCCGTACTCGGCCCAGTGCGCCCGCACCAGCTCCTGCGCCGGCTTGCCCGTCGCGGCCAGGATGTTGAGCCAGAGCAGCACCGCCCAGAGACCGTCCTTCTCGCGCACGTGGTTCGAGCCGGTGCCGGCGCTCTCCTCGCCGCACAGGGTGATGCGGCCGGCATCCAGCAGGTTGCCGAAGAACTTCCAGCCGGTCGGGGTCTCGAACGCCTCGATCTTCAGCGCGGCGGCGACGCGGTCCACGGCGCGGCTCGTCGGCATCGAGCGGGCGACGCCGGCGAGACCGCCCGCGTAGCCCGGCGCCCGGTGGGCGTGGGCGGCGAGGATGGCGAGGCTGTCGCTCGGGGTGACGAACAGGCCCGGCGCCACGATCATGTTGCGGTCGCCGTCGCCGTCGGAGGCCGCGCCGAAGTCGGGGGCGTCGGCCCCGTGCATGAGGTCGAACAGCTCGTGGGCGTGGACCGGGTTCGGGTCGGGATGGTGCCCGCCGAAATCGGGCTTGGGATCGCCGTTGACGACCGTACCGGGCGCCGCGCCCAACGCGCCCTCCAGGATCGCCTTGGCGTAGGGGCCGGTGACCGCCGAGAGCGCGTCGAAGCGCATCCGGAAGCCCGAGGCGAACATCTTCGCGAGCGCCTCGAAGTCGAACAGCGTGCGCATCAGCTCGGCATAGTCGGCGACCGGATCGATCACCTCGACCGTCATCCCGTCGATCTCGGTGGTGCCGATCCGGCCGAGGTCGAGGTCGGGGGCGTCGGAGATGCGGTAGTCGCCGATGGCCTTGGTGCGCTCGAAGATCGCCGCCGTGACGCTTTCCGGCGCCGGCCCGCCGTTGCTACCGTTGAACTTGATGCCGAAATCGCCCTCCGGCCCGCCGGGATTGTGGCTCGCCGAGAGCACGATGCCGCCGACCGCGCCGTGCTTGCGGATGACGCAGGAGGCGGCCGGCGTCGAGAGAAGGCCGTTCTGCCCAACCAGCACCCGCCCGAAGCCGTTGGCGGCGGCAATCTTCAGAGCGATCTGCACGACCTGCTCGTTGAAGAAGCGCCCGTCGCCGCCGATGACCAGGGTCGCGCCCTTGCGGTCGGGGATGCAATCGATGATCGCCTGAACGAAGTTCTGGACGTAATGGGGCTGCCGGAAGACGGGCACCTTCTTGCGGAGCCCCGAGGTGCCGGGCTTCTGGTCCGGATAGGGGCTGGTGGGAACCCGCTTTGACGCCATGGTTCGCTCGATTCTCGCCAAGGATACGGTTCGCACGTCGTAGTGCGGTTTGCGGCCCGATGTAGTGCGGCGGTGCAAAAATTCGCGTTGAAGGACGCTTCGGTCACCCCTCCGCGCCGAGGCGTACGCTGAGGACCGACGGATTCTGCTTCAGCCGCTCGGCGATGGCCGCAACGCTCGTCTGCGATAGCCGGACGAAGGCGATGGTGACCTCCTCGACACCCGCGTCATCGCCTGGGCGCACCACGAACTGACGCACCCGCGAGGCGCGCTCGCCGGTGACCTCTTGCAGGGTGTCGATCGACAGGCTGCCGGCCGCGACGGTGAGATGGAGCGCGCGGCTGTGCAGCCGGTCGCGCCACCGCTCCTCGATCGGCTTCAGGCCCGCCAGGATGCCGACGACGAGCACCGTGGCGGCGATCGCCGCCAGGTAGAGGCCGCCGCCGACGGCAAGTCCGATCGCCGCCACCGCCCACAGGCTCGCGGCAGTGGTGAGACCCTTCACGACCTCACCGCGCAGGAGAATGGTGCCCGCCCCCAGGAAGCCGATGCCGGAGACGACCTGCGCGGCCACGCGCGAGGGATCGAGCACCACGTCCTTCTGCCCGAGCACGTCGGAGAAGCCGAAGGCCGACACGATCATGAACAGGCAGGCGCCGACGCAGACCAGCATGTGCGTACGCAGGCCTGCGGCCCAGAGTAACCGTTCCCGCTCGAAGCCGATCACGCTGCCCATGGCGCCGGCGAGCACCAGGCGCGCCACCATCTCTCCGTTGCCGAGCATCAGCTTTCCCGCGCAGTTCGTGCGGCTCAGAGTGCGCCGCCGGCTTGCGACGCGCAACGATCCTGCGCCCCGCGAGGCGTCAAGGCGCAGGATCGTTGCGC
>NZ_BPRD01000199.1 GCF_022179745.1 Methylorubrum podarium | reverse complement strand
CGCCTCCAGCACCTCGCGGCCCTCCTCCTTGAAGGAGCGCACCGCCTCGCCGGCCTGGGTCAGCGCCACGCCGGAGGCGGCCACCGCCGCGCCGTACTCCGCCTGGGTCCGGTCGAGGCGCTTGAGCTTGAGGTACATCGGCACCACGCAGGCGCTGGTGGCCACGAGCGCGACGAGGAGTATGCCGTCAACCAAGGAGCCCATGGCCGCCCTCCTTCTCCGGACTGATCGCGTCCTCGACCCGCAGGACGTAGGCGCCCTGCGACTGCCCGGCCCGGCACCAGAACAGCGGCCGGTCGTTGCCTTCGAGCTTGACCCGCGTCGCGGGCGTCGCGTCGAGGGTAAGTACCTGCCCGACCTTGAGCCCGGCGATCTCGCCGAGCGTCAGGTGGCGCTCCTCGAGCACGGCGCGCAGGCGCACGGTGGTCTTCTGCACCTCCGCCGCGATCTGCTCGGCCCAGCGCGGATCCCGGGCCGACGACTCGCCGGTCAGCACCTTGCCCAGCGCCGGACGCAGCGGGTTCAGCACTGTCTGCGGGATGATGAGGAACATCTCGCCGCCGCGGTTGAGCGCCTGGAGCAGGAACTTGGCCTGCACCGCCTTGTTGGAGCGCCGGCCGATCACCGCGAACTCCATCCGGGTCTCGGTGCGCTCGAGGCGGAAGCCCGTCTGCGAGACGAGGCCGAAGGAGGATTCGAGCGCTTTTCCCACCTGCTCGAACACCATCTGGGCGATGCGCAGCTCGATCGCCGAGAAGGTGCGCTCGTCCTCCACCGGCGGCTCGGAGCCGTCGGAGCCGAACAGCACCTCCGTCATGGTGTAGATGAAGTCGCGGTCGAGCCCGACGAGGACGTGCCCGTCCCAGCCCGGCGCGTGGAAGATGCCGACGACGGCGTTGGCGTCGTAGGCGTCGAGGAACTCGCCGAAGCGCCCGCTCTCGACCCCGCTCAGGGAATAGAAGGTCGAGGAGGCGGCCAGATGCTTGGCCGCATCGCTGCAGGCGGTGGCGAGGCGGTCGAACACCACGCTGAGCATCGGCAGCCGGTCGAGCGACAGGCCGCCGGCCTCCTGGATGCGGCTGCGGATGTCGGACGCGGGCTTCGTCCCCGTCACGAAGGGCGGGAGCGCGGGCGCGGCCTCGGGCACCGGCTCGGGGGTCTGGGTCTCGTCCATCCCACAAAAACCCTTACGCCGCCGCCGGCTCGGCGCGGGCGCCCGGCACGGTGGCGCTCTCGACCTCGTCGATGGTCGGACGGTCGGAGCCGGCGATGCCCTTGCGACCGTGCTCGATCGCGACCTGGGGCAGCGCGCCGTTCATGTAGGCGATCAGGCTCTGCTTCACGATGGTGTAGACGCTGCACTGCTTCTCACGCACGCCCTTGATCTTGACGGCGAGCGGGGCGAGCATCCCGTAGGACGCGAACACGCCGATGAAGGTGCCCACCAGCGCGGCGCCGATGAGGCCGCCGAGGATCTGCGGCGACTGGTCGAGCGCGCCCATCGCCTTCACGATGCCGAGCACCGCCGCGACGATGCCGAGCGCCGGCAGCGCCTCCGCCACGGTGTTGATCGCGGCGTAGGGCTTGAGCTTGTACTTCTTGTGGGTGCCGATCTCCTCCTCCATCAGCGCCTCGATCTCGTGCGAGCGGGCGTTGCCGATCAGGATCAGGCGGCAATAGTCGCAGATGAACAGCACCAGATCCTGGTCCTTGGTCACCTCGGGATAGTTCTTGAAGATCTCGGAATTGGCCGGATCGTCGAAATGGGTCTCGACCTCGTTGCGCGGCTTGGTCTTCAATTCGCGCATCAGGGCGTGCAGGAGGCCCAGCAGCGAGAGGAAGTCCTGGCGCTTCGGCCCCTTGTTGGTGAAGGCCTCCATCGTCGCCTTGCCGGAATCCATCACGGTCTTGAGCGGGTTGGCGATGACGAAGGTGCCCGCCGCCATGCCGAAGATGATGACGAACTCCCAGGGCTGCCAGATCACGATCAGGTGCCCGCCCATGGCGACGAAGCCGCCGAGCATGCAGCCGATCGCGATGACGAGGCCGACGAGGATTCCCATGGGAGGCTCCGGGGACACCTTTGCGGGGACGGGCGCCGACGCGCGGCACTCCTTTGTTCGAGGCAATAGGAGGGGTGGCTTGCGCGGAGCTTTTTGGGACGAAGCGGCGCCCCGGCTTGGAGGCGGGCGCGCGAGCGCATAACTGAGGCTCGTGACTTACGGCGATGCGCCCGACCGATGGTGGGGAGCATCGCGTCCGGCGGACGCCCGCCGCCTCGCATCCGCGAGGAAAGCCAACCTGTTTCAAACGAACCGGAGCGCCTCCTTGGCCCAGACCGACGATCGCCTGCCGCAGATGCACGCCACCACGATCCTGATGGTCCGCAAGGGCGGCCGGGTGGTGATCGGCGGCGACGGCCAGGTCAGCCTCGGCCAGACCATCGTGAAGGGCAACGCCCGCAAGGTCCGGCGGCTGGCCAAGGGCAGTGTCATCGGCGGCTTCGCCGGCGCCACCGCCGACGCCTTCACCCTGTTCGAGCGGCTGGAGGCCAAGCTGGAGCAGTATCCCGGCCAGCTCACCCGCGCCTGCGTCGAGCTCACCAAGGACTGGCGCACCGACCGCTATCTGCGCCGCCTCGAGGCGATGATGCTCGTGGCCGACAAGGATGTCAGCCTGCTGCTCTCCGGCTCCGGCGACGTGCTGGAGCCCGAGACCGGGGTGATGGCGATCGGCTCCGGCGGCAACTTCGCGCTGGCCGCCGCCCGCGCGCTGGAGGACGGCGAGCACGACGCCGAGACGATTGTGCGCAAGGCGATGAAGATCGCAGCCGAGATCTGCGTCTACACCAACGGGAACCTCGTGATCGAGGCAATCGACGCGGCCTGAGGGTCTGTTCGCCCCTGGCATCCATGACGCTCCTCATGCTGAGGAGCGGCGCCAGCAGCCTCGAAGCACGCCGGAACGGTTGATCTCATGGCAGCGCTCGGCCGGGAAAAGCGTCGCGGCGTGCTTCGAGGCCCGCTGACGCGGGCACCTCAGCATGAGGAGCGGGGCGTTTGCCGGAACATTTGCTCAAAGGGCACTCCGAAGCCGGACGCCCTGGAAAGCCGAGCTGTGCCCGCTTAGATCGTCCCGGAGGGAAGGCCCCGCGCCGCCCCGCCAAATCCGTAAAAAGAATCTGGCCGCAGGAGCCCGATGACCACCTTCTCTCCCCGCGAGATCGTCTCCGAGCTCGATCGCTTCATCGTCGGCCAGAAGGACGCCAAGCGCGCGGTCGCGATTGCCTTGCGCAACCGCTGGCGCCGCCAGCAGCTCAAAGGCCCGCTGCGGGACGAGGTCGCGCCGAAGAACATCCTAATGATCGGCCCGACCGGCTGCGGCAAGACCGAGATCGCCCGCCGCCTCGCGCGTCTGGCCGGCGCGCCTTTCCTCAAGGTCGAGGCGACCAAGTTCACGGAAGTGGGCTATGTCGGCCGCGACGTGGAGCAGATCGTGCGCGACCTCGTCGAGGTCGG
>NZ_BPRD01000198.1 GCF_022179745.1 Methylorubrum podarium | reverse complement strand
ACGCTGATCGGCGTGCTGCGGGCCGCGCAGAGCATCCTCGGCGTCCTCAACCTGATCCGCGACGCCCTGGAGAACATCGTCCCGCCGATCGCCGGCCGGGCCCTGGCCGCGCGCGGCCTCGACGGGTTGCGGCCGGTCATCGGCGTCACCGCCGCCATCGGCTTCGCCGGGGGCCTGAGCTTCACGGCGCTGCTGGCGCTGACCGGACAGAGCCTGCTCGCGGCGGCCTTCGGCCCCGACATGGCGGCCTATGCCTGGGTGGTGGCGTGGTACTCGCTGCTGTTTCCGGTCTCGCTCGTGTCCTTCGCGCAGATCTGCGCGTTCCGCGCCCTGGAGCGGACCGGCGCGGTCTTCGCCGCCACGGCGGTGGCGGCGGCGCTGAACCTCGCCCTCGTCTACCCGGCGGTGCGCTGGTTCGGCATCGAGGGCCTGCTCGCCGTGGCGATCACCGCGGAAATGCTGGTCTGCCTCGTCCTCGCCGCGCTGCTGCGGCGCGCGCTGAGAGCCCCTTCAACGCCGCTCGGCCGGCTCCAGCCGGCTTGACGATCGGGATTCCAAAGGGGTCACCCCTTTGGCGGGGCGCCGGGGCAGCGCCCCGGCTTCCCTTCACCAGGGCTCTGCCCTGGACCCGCGAAAGGACTCGTCCTTTCGAAACCTGAACTCAGGCGCGCAGCACAGGGTCACATGCGAAGCCTGCCCCCGGCGATCTCCGCGTACAGGGTCGCGTCGATCCGGCGGTAGGCGCCGTCGCGGTCGATGTAGAGCGGGTCGTCGGTCCGATCCGGGTCGAAGCCGTCCTCCGCCAGCGCGCCCTTCTTCTGCTTGAAGGTCTCGGTATGGCCGAGCTCCGCGCTCAGGCGCAGGAACAGCGGCCGGGCATAGGCAGGAAGGCGGGCCTCCATCTCGGCGTGAAGATGCGCGAGATCGAAACCGGGTCCGACAACGAGCGCCGCCATGCCGGCGCGGCCCTCCGCCCCCGGCACGGCCACGCCGTAGACGTTGGCCTCGCGCACGCCCGCGACCCGGTGGAGCGCCTCGGCGCCCTCGGTGGTGGCGACGTTCTCGCCCTTCCAGCGGAAGGTATCGCCGATCCGGTCGACGAAGAAGAAGAAGCCCTGCGCGTCGCGGCGCATCAGGTCGCCGGTGCGCATCCAGGCGTCGCCCGGTTCGAGCACGTCGCGCAGCACCTTGCGCGCGCTCTCCTCGGCGCTGGTATAGCCCTCGAAGGTGTATTCCGCCTTGTCCGAGAGCCGGCCGAGCAACTCGCCCGCTTCGCCGAACTCGGCCGGGATGCAGCGTCCCCGCGCGTCGCGGGCGGGCAGGCCGGTGGCCGCGTCGTGGCGCACGATCAGGGCCGGCGAGCGCCGGGCCATGAAGGAGGGCACGCGCCCCACCGCGCCGACCTTGCCCTCGACGTTGTAGAGCGAGAGCGTGCCCTCGGTCGCGGCGTAGAATTCGAGGATGCGGGGGATCGCGAAGCGGTCCTGGAACGCCTCCCAGACCTCGGGGCGCATCCCGTTGCCGGTGCAGAGCCGCAGGCGGTGCCTCCGCTCGGCTGGGTCGGCTTCGGCGAGGGTCAGGTAGCGGCACAACTCGCCGATATACTGGAACAGGGTCGCGCCGGTCCCGGTCACGTCCGCCCAGAACCGGCTGGCGGAGAATTTTTCGCGGATGACCACGGACCCGCCGCCGAGCAGCACCGAGCCCGGCGCCACCACGCCGCCGACGCTGTGGTAGAGCGGCAGGCAATCGTACATCCGGTCGTCCGGCGTCGGGTCGATCAGGCCGGCGAACCAGTGGGTCCACATCATCACCCGGTGGTGGCTCACCCGGGCGGCCTTGGGCAGGCCGGTGGTGCCTGAGGTGTAGATCAGCAGCGCCGGGTCGCGCAGCGTGACGGGCGGCGCCTCGCCGAGCCCGAGCGGTCCTTCGCGAAAGCCCGCCGAGGCCGCGGCGAGCGAGTCTCGCGCGTCCGGTCCCTGCCACACGATGTGCGGCCGCTCGCTGAGATGAGGCAGGGCGCCGTCGAGCGCCTCGGCGAGGTCAGTCGCGGCGATGACGAGGCGCGGTGCGGCGACCGTGATGCAGTGGGCGAGGCCGGCCCCGCGCAGGTTGGTGTTGAGCAGCGCCACGCAGACGCCGACACAGGTGAGCCCGAGCCAGACCGCGAGATAGTCCGGGCAGTTCCGCATCAGCAGGGCGACGGTGTCGCCCTTGGCGAGGCCCCGCGCCAGCGCCCAGCGGGCGTAGCGGTTGCGGCGGGCGGCGAGTTCCGAATGGCTCAGGGTCTCGCCATCGCCGATCAGGGCCGGCGCGTGGGGGCGCTCGGCGGCGATGGCGTCCAGCACATGGGGAAAGATGCGCTCCGGGCTCGCATCGATCCGCGCCGTCCGGGCGAGCGCCCCGAGCCAGCCGGCGGTGGAGGAGGCACGGGCCGGCGGGGCCGACCGGTCCGGCTCCGAGCTCCCGGCGAGCGGGTCGGGGGCGAGCATCGCTGGGAAGGACTGGTCCACGGCCGACATCCTCACGCGGCGTGCGCGGCGCTGGCCGCGACCAGAGCGAGCCAGTTGCGGAACAGCCCGGCGGCCCCCTCCTGCCAGCCGGCGGGCCGGGGCGGGGTCTCGGCCATGGTCGGGAAGTCGGCGTGCAGGGCGGGCACGCGGTAGGCCCGCGCCACCGCGGCGAAGGCGTCGAGACGCCGGGCCGATTCGTCGGTGTAGTAATTCTCGGGCATCGCCGGGCAGGCGTCGCGCTCGCCGTCGAGGAAGCGGCCGATATCCCGGCGGTACTCGCGGGCCAGCGTGTCGCCGTCATATTCCGGGTGGCCCTGGAGGAAGACCATCGGGGCGCCGCCGCGCCCGTCGCGGACGAACAGGTCGGCCCCGACCGCGTCCGAGCGGCGCAGGATCCGGTAGCCGCGGGCCGTCAGCGCCGCCTCGGGCAGGTCGTTCCAGCGCGAATGCGGCACCGGCACGCTCGTCGGCATCCCCGCCAGCAGCGGGTGGTCGGCGACCACCGTGCAGACATAGACGCCGGACCGCTTGGCCGGCAGCGGCCGGCGCTCGATCCGATCGAGGTGCAGCACGGCCGCGTGGGCGGCCAGGCACGAGAACAGGGTCGGGACCCCGCCCGCGTCCGCCCAATCCACCACCGCCGCGAGCGCCGGGAAGAAGGGTTCGTCGGCCAGGTGCCTGGCCTTCGGCTCGGCACCGGTGACGACGAGGGCGTCGAGCCCGGCCCCGGCCAGCGCCGCTTGCGTCGCGTAGAAGCGGTCGAGATGGGCGCGGGCCAGCGGACCGCGCCGCACCGTATCGAGGCTGAAGAGCTGTAGGTCGATGCCGGGGCCGATCAGCCGACGGAACTGCCGCTCCGTCTGCACCAGCGCCGAATCGGGCATGTTGTTGAGGAGGCCGATGCGCAGGCCGGGCGCGGGGCGGGCCGGCTCGGACCAGGAAACGCCGTGCTGGCCGAGATCCAGCTCCGCCGCGGGCGAGATCGAGGGGCCGTAGTCCAGCATGGCGTGTCTCCTCCGGGAATCGTGACGGAAGGGTCAGGCCGCGAGCGCGGCGGGAGCGGCCGCCGCGAGCGCCTGGTCGAGGTCTTCGAGGATGTCGTCGATGTGCTCGATGCCGACGCTGAGCCGGATCGTCTCCGGCAGCACGCCCGCGACCCGCTGCTCGTCGCGGGTCATCTGCCGGTGCGTGGTCGAGGCCGGGTGGCAGGCGAGCGACTTGGCGTCGCCGATGTTGACGAGGCGCTTCACCAGCCTGAGCGCGTCGTAGAACGCCTTGCCGCCCTCGAACCCGCCCTGCACGCCGAAGGTCAGGAGCGAGGAGCCCTCGCCGCGCAGATACTTGCGGGCCATCGGATGGTTCGGGCTGTCGGGGAAGCCGGCATAGTTCACCCAGGCGATCTGCGGGTGCGCCCGCAGGTGCTCGGCGACCTTGCGCGCGTTCTCGACATGGCGCTCGACCCGCAGGGCCACCGTCTCGATGCCCTGGAGAAGCAGGAAGGCGGACATCGCCGGCAGCACCGCGCCGGTGGTGCGCTGGTAGACGCTGCGCGCCCGCGCGGCGAAGGCGCCGGGGCCGAAATGGTCGGCGTAGACGAGGCCGTGATAGGAAACGTCCGGCCGCGTGAACATCGGGAAGCGGTCGGCCTGCGCCATCCAGTCGAAGCGCCCGGAATCGACGATGATGCCGCCGAGCGTGGTGCCGTGGCCGCCCATGAACTTGGTGAGCGAGGCGATGACGATGTCGGCGCCGTAATCGATCGGCCGCATCAGGATCGGGGTCGGCACGGTGTTGTCGACGACCAGCGGCACGCCGTGGGCGTGGGCCACCGCCGCCAGCGCCTCGATATCGCAGATGTTGCCCGCCGGATTGCCGATCGACTCGCAGTAGACGGCGCGGGTGTCGCCATCGATCAGCGCGGCGATGTCCTCGGCCCGGTCGCTCGCGGCGAAGCGGCAGGTGATGCCCTGGCGCGGCAGGACGTGGGCGAGCAGCGTGTGGGTCGTGCCGTAGAGCTGCGGCACGGCGACGATGTTGCCGCCGTGGTCGGCCAGCGTGGCGATGGCGTAGTGCAGGGCCGCCTGCCCCGAGGCGACGGCGAGCGCCGAATGGCCGCCTTCCAGCTCCGCCACGCGCCGCTCCAGAACCGCGACGGTCGGGTTTGCGATCCGGCTGTAGCGGAAGCCTTCCTCCTCGAGGTTGAAGAGGGCGGCGCCGTGGTCGGCGCTGTCGAAGGCGTAGGCCACGCTCTGGTAGATCGGCACGGCGACCGCGTGCGTCGTCGGGTCGTGCTCGAAGCCGGCATGAAGGGCGATCGTTTCGCTGCGCATGTCTTGAAGCCGTCCCGAAACCGTAGGGTCGACGCCTTGAGCGCAAGGCCGGGACCAGTCCTCCCCGTGCCGGAACGGGATGGCCGCATGCGAGGATGGGTGCGCGCCGATCCGCGACACGTCGTGGTTGACGCCCCGGAACGGCAGGGGAATGGCGGTTCGAGGACAGGTCGGGCCGCCGCGGGCGGATGATTTCGGCGGAATCACCGCCGCCCGCGCCGTGTCTCGAAATGGACCAAGCGTGCCAAATCGAGCGAAGACTTCATACGATGCCCGGTGACGGCGACTTCGACAGTCGTCGCGCGTCCCCGCGTTAGTCATAACGGCAGGATCGACTTGCGATCTGTTCTCCGCCATGCCTTGTGATAGGCCGGGTGCTTCCGGAATGGTCTTGGAGGCCTGCTCCTTCGAACGAGGATGATGTGTCGACCACAGCGATGATTCCGTCCGTGACGTCGGGCGCGCTGCGCTCCGCGCCGATCGAGCCGAGCTGGATCCACGAGGGTCGGCCGGTGGCCCGCAACACCATGCTCTCGCGCAGCGACGACGGCATGGCCTGGACCCTCGTCTGGGACTGCACCGCCGGCCGCTTCGAGTGGCACTACGACATCGACGAGACGATCCACTTCATCGAGGGCTCGGCCACGATCAGCGACGGCGTCTCGCCGCCGAGGACCTTCAAGGCCGGCGACGTGCTGTTCATCCCCCGCGGCGCGGTCTGCCACTGGCATGTCGAGAGCTACGTGCGGAAGGTCGCCTTCTGCCGCAAGACGCAGCCGAAGGTCGTGGCGCTCGCCCTGCGCGCCGCCGGCAAGGCCAAGCGGATGCTGAACCGCCGCGCCGCCTCGGGCGGCCAGCTCGAAGCCGCCTGAGGCAGGCTCCTTTCAGAGGATCGGACGCGATGACGACGCCGGACCACGACACCTGGACCTTCTTCGAGGACGCGTGGCACCCCGGCAATGTCCGGATCATGGGGCCGCGCACCCACGGCGCGTGGCTCGGCTCGACGGTGTTCGACGGCGCCCGCGCCTTCGAGGGGGTCACCCCCGACCTCGACCTGCACCTCGCCCGCGTCAACCGCTCCGCCACGGCGCTGGGCCTCGCGCCGAAGGTCGCGGTCGCGGAATGGGCCCGCCTCGTCGCCGAGGGGCTGACGCGCTTCGCGCCCGACGCCGAACTCTACATCCGGCCGATGTACTGGGCCGAGAGCGGGTTCGCCGGCGGCGTGCGCTTCGATCCCGCCTCCACCAACTGGTGCCTGTCGCTCTACACGGCGCCGATGCCGCTGCCGACGGGCATCAAGGCGACGCTCTCGCCCTTCCGCCGCCCGTCGATCGAGGTGGCGCCGGTCGACGCCAAGGCGGGCTGCCTCTACCCCAACGGGGCGCGGGCGCTGACCGAGGCGCTGTCGCGCGGCTTCGGCAACTGCCTGATGCTCGACGGCCTCGGCAACGTCGCGGAATTCGCCAACGCCAACGCCTTCTTCGCGAAGGACGGCGCGGTCTACACCCCGGTCCCGAACGGCACGTTCCTGGCCGGCATCACCCGCGCCCGCGTCCTCGCGCTGCTGCGCGGGGCCGGGCTCACCGTGGTCGAGAAGACGCTGCGCTACGAGGATTTCCTGGGTGCCGACGAGGTCTTCACCGCCGGCAACTTCGCCAAGGTCGCACCGGTCACCGGGCTCGACGACGTGCGCTTCGAGCCGGGTCCGGTGTTTCGCCTCGCGCGCCAGCTCTACTGGGATTTCGCGCACGGTCGGCTGTCCTAGCGCTCCCGATCCGACGCCGGAACGCGCCGGCAGGCGAGCCCCTCACCCGCGAGACCTGTCCTCGCCCGGCGACGGCGTCTCGTCCCGGGGCGGGTGCCCGAACATGGCCTTGTAGGCCCGGCTGAAGGCCGCCTCGGACTCGTAGCCGACCCGCAGCGCGATCGCGCCGACGCGGGCGTCGCGAGCGGCGAGCATGTCCCGGGCGAGGTTGAGCCGCCACTCGTTCTGGTAGCGCAGGGGCGAGCGGCCGACGAGGGCGGCGAAGCGTTCGCAGAAGCTCGACCGCGACATGCCGGCCGCCTCGGCCAGGGCGTCGATGCTCCAGCGCTGCAGCGGCCGCTCGTGCACGACCTTCAGCGCCCGGGCGATGCGGGGGTCGGACAGCGCGCCCAGCCATCCGGTGGTGTGCCCGCGCTTCACCCAGGTCCGCAGGGTACGGATGACGATCACGTCGATGATCCGTGAGATCATCAGGGCGGCGCCGGGCTCGTCGTCGGTCACCTCGACCATCAGGAAGGGCACGATACCCTCCAGCCATCCCGCTCCCTCCGCGCGCCGGATGTGGATGCGCTCGGGCAGGGCCGCGATCATGCCGCGCAGGCTGTGCGGATCGAACCAGAACCGGCAGACGATCGCCGAGGCCGGCGCCTGCGACGCGACCAGCCGCGCCCCTCCCGGCCCGCGGGGCAGAAGCACGAGGTCGCCGGTGTCGATCACAGCCGCCTCCGCGCCCGCCTCCTCGACGTGAAGCGCGCCCTCGGCGACCACCAGCACGTGGGCCGCCCCGGCCTCCAGATCGAGGCTCTGCGACCGCGCCACGTCCCAGGAGCGGACATGGTCCCCGGTCAGCCGGATCTGCGCCAGCACGTGCGACAGGAGATCGCCGGAGGCGCCGCCGCGCGGCCCGCCATCCGGAAGATCGGTCAAGTTTTCCAGCGATCCGGTCATGGGTGTCGTCGGCTCCCGGCTGTACACAGGCCTCATCGAGCGGCGCCTATCCCTCTGGGAAGACGCGGCTTTCACGCAACCCGACCGTCGGGTCGGCGGAGCTGTCCCGTGACCGCCCGCTCTTCCGATCCTCCGCCCTCGCCACCCATGAAGGGAACCTCGATGACGAGCGTCCAGCAACCTGACCGCGCGGCTGCGCGCCGCCTGAGTTCCTACTACTTCCTCCGCGCCGCCGTCTCCGCCGGCTGGGTCGCCGCCGCGCTGACGGTCGGAAAGACGATGCCGCCGGCCGCGGCGGTGCTCCTCGTCGCCTATCCCGCCTGGGACGCCGTCGCCAACCTCCTCGACGCGCGGCGCAGCGGCGGCCTGACGGCCAATCCCCCCCAGGCGCTCAACGCGGCGGCGAGCACCGTCGTCGCCCTCGCGGTCGCCCTCGCGCTCGGCTGGAGCCTGAACGCGGTGCTGGCGGTGTTCGGCGTCTGGGCGGTGCTCTCGGGCCTGCTGCAGCTCGCCACCGGCATCCGCCGCTGGAGCGCGGGCGCCCAGTGGGCGATGGTGCTGAGCGGGGCTCAATCGGCACTGGCCGGCGGCTTCTTCGTCAAGCTCGCCGCCGGTGCCGCAATCCCCGGCATCGCCGACATCGCGCCCTACGCCGCGTTCGGCGCCTTCTACTTCCTGATCTCGGCGGTGTGGCTGAGGGTGGCGCTGTTCCGCAAAACCTCGGCCGAACGTCTCGCGTGACCCGCGTGATCGCGCGCCCGTGAGGCCGGGGCGGTCGAAATCTGCCCTTCCTGTCGTCCGACGCCACGCTTGATCGGTACCGGCCGGCCGGGGGAGCGTGCTCGAACGCACGCGACGCCGGCCCGGGCCGCTCGACAGACCGGGACTTCCGTGGCGAGGTACGGCACCCGATCCGGAACGGCCGGCGCGGGAGGAGGCTGGTCGGCGGGTGCGCGCCAAGACCCGCGAGCGCCGGTCGGTCGTGTTCGCCCCGCGCCCCGTTCCGACGCCGAAATCCGGTCAGGCAGGCGCGCGACGTTATCGATTCCGTGATGAGGACATCAGGCATGTTGAACCGGCGAACCCTGACCCGCTCCCTCGCGGTCGCCACCGCTGCGGCACTGCTGCCCGGCTCGGCCAGAGCCCAGGAGATGCCGCGCGCCCGCAACGTCGTGCTCGTGCACGGGCTCTTCGCCGACGGGTCGTGCTGGACGGAAGTGATTCCCCGGCTTCAGGCGGCGGGCCTCAACGTCACCTCGGTGCAGAACCCGTTGACCACCTTCGACGAGGCGGTGGCCTCCGCGCAGCGCGTGCTGGCGCGACAGGAGGGACCGACGGTCCTCGTCGGGCATTCCTTCTCCGGAATGATCGTCACCGAGGCCGGCGCCGATCCGAAGGTCACGGCCCTCGTCTACGTCGCGGCGCGGGCGCCCGATGCCGGCGAGGATTACGCGGCGCTGGCCAAGTCCTATCCGACGCCGCCGGCCTCGGCCGGCATCGTATTCGACGGCGACGAGGGACGCCTCTCGGAGGCCGCCTTCCTGAGGGACTTCGCGGGCGACCTGCCGCCGGAACGGGCGAAGGTGCTGTTTGCCGTCCAGCAGCCGTTTCGCAAGGCGCTGCTCACCGCGCGGACGACGCAGGCGGCGTGGCATTCGAAGCCGAGCTTCTACGCGGTGTCGGCGGAGGATCGGACGATCAACCCCGACCTCCAGCGCTTCATGGCCAGTCGGATGAAGGCGCGGACGATCGAGCTGGCGGCGAGTCACCTGGCGCTGATCTCGCAGCCGCAGGCGATCTCGGACCTCATCCTCGAAGCGGCCGGACAGCCGCAGCGCCGCCCGTGACGCCGCGCATCATGGGTCGATTACACGCCTTCGCCCCTACGGGTTCGTCTCCTACAGTTTCCGATTGATCACCTCGGTCATCGCTCCCTCACCTATCCCTTGTGAGGAGGGGACAGGCCATGCTCTGACCGACGCCATCTAGCGGACGCCGTATCACCCGCCCGCCAGCGCCTTCTCACGGATCGCCGTGAGGCTGGCGCCCGGCGCGATCGCGTCGACCGACATCTTCACGTGGATGATCGCCGGGCGCCGCGCCGCCAAGGCCTCCTCCAGAGCCGCCGGAAAATCCTCCGTCCGTTCCACGGTGAAGCCGACGCCGCCGAAGGCGCGGGCATAGGCGGCAAAGTCCGGGTTCACGAGGTCCGTGGCGCAGACGCGGCCGGGGAAGTCGCGCTCCTGATGCATGCGGATCGTGCCGTAGCTCGCGTTGTCGGCGACGATGCAGACGATGTTCAGGCCGTATTGCACGGCGGTCGCGAATTCCTGGCCGTTCATCAGGAAGTCGCCGTCGCCGTTGATCGAGATCACCGTGCGGTCGGGAAAGACCCGCTTCATCGCCACCGCCGCCGGCACGCCGTAGCCCATCGAGCCCGAGGTCGGCGCCATGTGCGTGGCGAGCCGGCGGAAGCGGTAGAAGCGGTGGATCCAGGCGGCGTAGTTGCCGGCGCCGTTGCACAGGATCGCGTCCTCCGGCAACGCCTCGCGCAGGTGGACCATCACCTGCCCGAAATTGACCGGGCCCGGCTGCGGCGTCGGGGTCTCGGACCATTCCAGATACGCGGCATGGGCCGCGCGCGTCGCCTCCGCCCACGGGACGGAGGCCGGCGCGTCGAGCCGGGCGAGCGCCGCCGCCATCCGGGACGGCGCGGCGGTGATGCCGAGATGCGGCGCGTAGACCCGGCCGATCTCCTCCGCGCCGGGGTGGATGTGCACGAGCCGGGTGCGGGGCGCGGGGATGTCGAGGAGCGCGTAGGTCTGGCTCGCGACCTCGCCGAGGCGGCCGCCGAGCACGATCATCAGGTCGGCGGCCTTGGCCCGCGCCACCAGCTTGGGGTTGGCGGCGAGCCCCAGATCGCCCGCGTAGTTCGGGTGCAGCGGATCGAACAGCGGCAGCCGGCGATAGCTGGTCGCGACCGGCAGGTCGAACCGTTCCGCGAAGCGGCGGATGTCGTCGTAGGCCGGCTCGCTCCAGCGGCTGCCGCCGAGCAGGAGGAAGGGATTTTCGGCCTCCGCCAGCAGGGCGGCGAGGCGCTCCAGATCCTCCGCGCCCGGCGCCGCCTCGACGGGCGCGAAGGGCGGGGCGAGAGGTCCCTCGGAGGCATCCTTCAGCATGTCCTTCGGCAGCGCCATCACCACCGGGCCCGGCCGGCCGCCGGTGGCGGTGTGGAAGGCGCGCGAGACGTATTCCGGCACCCGCGCGCCGGTCTCGATCTCGGTCGCCCATTTCGCGATCGGCCCGAAGGCGGCGCGGTAGTCGACCTCCTGCCACGCCTCGCGGTCGCGCAAGCCCCGCTCGATCTGGCCGACGAACAGGATCATCGGCGTCGAATCCTGCTGGGCGATGTGGATGCCGGCGGAGGCGTTGGTGGCGCCGGGCCCGCGGGTGACGAAGCAGATGCCGGGCCGCCCCGTCGCCTTGCCGTGCGCCTCCGCCATCATCGCCGCGCCGCCCTCCTGGCGGCAGACGGTGAGCGCGATGCCCGATTCGTAGAGCGCGTCGAGCACCGGCAGGTAGCTCTCGCCGGGCACCGCGAAGACGTGGGTGACGCCGTTGGCTGCGAGCTGGTCCACCAGCGCCTGGGCGGCGTTCCGCCCGCTGCGGTGGGCGGGGAGGGCGGGTTCGGCGCTTCGGGACATCGCTCGGATCTCGCTTGACGGCAGGACGCGTCCCGGTTCGGGACCGGTCCTCGGCACATCCTGCGGCTCGTACCGGAACTGAACAGTTTACGGCCCGTCCGACCGGGCCCTGGACTTGCACAGACACGCCGCGAGGACAGGCAACGCCATAGCGATGAACCGATAACGTCCGGTTTCGACCGGACCGGAACGGACCGGTTTCACCAAGCCCCATTCGAGACCGTCGGACGGACTGCGAACCATGATCGCGCACCGGAGATCCCAGGCATCCCGCTCACCCGCCGGTCGACGGGTCGCGTCCGCCCGCGTCGCGGGACGGAGCGCGTGATGGCCGCCGCCGCCCTGCTCCCCGCGCCGTCCGCCGACGGCACGCTCCTCAGGCAGGCGATGCGCCGCCTCGTCGGCGGGGTCGTCGTGGTCACCGCCGGGATCGGCGAGGACCGGGTCGGGCTCACCGCGACCTCGGCCGTCTCCCTCTCCGTCGATCCGCCGACCATGCTGGTCTGCGTCAACCGCGCCTCCTCGACCTGGCCGGTCATCGCCCGGCGGCGGCATTTCTGCGTCAGCATCCTCGGCGCCGGGCAGCAGGCGATCGCCGAGCGCTTCGCCGGCATCGGCGGCCTGCGCGGCGCCGCCCGCTACCTCGGCGCGGATTGGACGATCATGGAATCGGGCGCCTCCGGCCTGACCGAGGCGCAGGCCATCGTCGATTGCACGCTGGACGAGGTGATCGAGCGGCACAGCCACGCCATCCTCCTCGGCGCGGTGCGCGAAGTGCGGCTGAGCGAGAGCGAGCGGCCCGCCCTGACCTATGGCGGAGGGCGCTTCATCGCGCTCGCACCGGCCTGAGGGACGGGCCGGCAGCCGTTTCGACAGTGTCCGGCAAGAATACGATTAACCAATGACATACTTAACACCAAGAAACGCTTTTTCCGCATTCCCGACATGAGTATTGATAAAACAATAATTGTATTTCATTCGCAACGATCACTGGTCAATCCAGTCGACGACAGCCAAGGGGAACGGAAAACCATGTCACAAGCGGTGACAGCCAGCGTCGCGGATCGCACCATGGGCCTCGCCTGCGCGATCGCCGCCCGCCACGCGATCAAGCCGGAATTCGGCCGGGCGGATGCCCTCGTCGATGTCGGGCTCTCCTCGCTCGATCTCGTCAACCTGATGGTCGCGGTCGAGGCGGAGTTCGACATCATGATCCCGCCGGCGAGCCTCACGCCGAAGAACTTCTACTCGATCGAGACCATCGCCCGGATGGTCGAGAGCGTGCGCGGCCCGAGCGCCTGACCGGCCCGAGCCCCCCAAATCCGCCACGAGCCCTCCACGAACACCTCTGACGTGCCGCCGGCCCGGCCGGCTTCAGTCCAACGGAGCCCCGCCATGACCATGCAGCCCACGCCGCAGCCGGACGGTCGCCTCGGCGATGCCGCCGACCTCCTGACCCGCGCCGCCACCGCCGCTTCGATCGCCGCCG
>NZ_BPRD01000197.1 GCF_022179745.1 Methylorubrum podarium | reverse complement strand
CTTCCACGAGCGCCTGGACCGCGCACCCGTGCGGGCGACCTCGATTTTGAACGGCGGCTTCCTGGACATGCTGACGGGGCAGATGCCCCTGATCCAGTTCGGCTGGCGGCGGGTGCTGTACTGGGGAGACGCGGACCAGCCCCTCGATTTCACCGCGATGGACGATGTTGCCGCCTACACGGCCGCTGCCGCGCTTGACCGCGATGCCCCTCGCATCCTGCGCATCGCCGGCGAGGTCGTCAGCGCACGGGGACTGGCCGAGGCCGCGAGCGACGTGACGGGGGAACGCTTCAAAACCCTGCGCATGGGCGGGGTGGGTAGCCTTGGCGCGATGATCGCGGTCGGGCGCATCCTGGCGCCCGGCCGGGGGAAGGTGTTCCCCGTCTGGCAGGGCATGCAGTACCTGCGCGACATGTTCGGTGGTGCCGGAAAGCTCGACCCGCTCGACAACGGGCGCTACCCGGGCCTGCGTTGGGTTGGGGTGCGCGAGGTGCTGTCCCGCCGCTGAGGCGGTGTCATCTCCCGATCGTTGGAAGCGTCGGAGAGGCCGCGCACCATCGCCGTATCGTCCGATTTGGCTCCGTCGATCTGCGCTCAAAACCGCTCGGAACCTGCGTCGATACCCGCACGCCCGACAACGCCGCGGTCATCGCCGCCGAGTACGCGATGCTCGATGGCGACGGCCCGACCGGGCCTCGCGAGCGCCCAGGTGGAGTCTCCCTGCCGAACATCGTTCGCCCGCACGCCGACGGCTACATTTCGACCACGGCTGGCGATCCGCTTTTTTTTCCAGCAGCCGGCCACCGTCGTGGTCAGATATCAACCTGCATCTTGCATCCCTCTCGCCAGGCTTGCCGCCCAAGGCGGTGAATGTAGCGTCGTGGAAGCCTCTGGCCCGCTCCAAGTCGTTGCCGCCGATCATGGCGTATGTGAACATGCTTCCTTTCCTGTACGGGCTTCGCGAGATTAGCGAATATCGACTGCGAAGACGAGCAGCCGATGGCGCGACATGGGTCGACGGTTGTAATGTAGGCCCAAGAATAGAGAGCCTCGCGCCCAGCCTCGATCTTCGGTGACGATTGAGCAAGCGGGCTGATCATCCGAATGTAAAGGCATAGGCCCGCACGCCTGGATCTTGGAAGTAGATCTCGAAGGTGCGCTCCTCGACCGGGCTGGACTGTCGGACCAGGTGGTAGAGCCGCGTCTCCGTCACGATCCCATCGCCGTCCGGCGTGATGTCGCTTCCGTGGTCCGTCCTTGGCGGCTGCCCGGCGAGTGCCACCCGGAAGCGAACTGGGCGTCCATCCGCCCCTGGACCGAGAACCAGATGAAGGTCGCGTGCCCGGAACCGGTAGGTGATCCCGCCACCTTCTCGATCGAGGCGGACGGCGTCCGGGCCGAACGACCAGTTGCCGGAGAGTGACCACTGGCTGAGCTTCGGCCCAGCGGGCGAGTAGGTCTGCGTCCCGCGGGAGAGCCCTTCGGGCGAGACGAAGCCCTCCGTCTTGTCCGCGCCAAGATAGGTCTCGCCTGAGCGGAGCTCTCCCAGGTCGGCGGGTATTTCGGGGCCATCGGGTCGCGGAACGGTGACGCTCACCTCAGCGGTGCGTCGCCCTGCCCCCTCCGCCAGGAGGTCCTGGATAGCGGCCTCCGACTGAGCCTCGCCGCCCTCGCCAAATTGATGGTGGCGGATCCGCCCTTCTGCATCGACGATGTAGAGCGCCGGCCAGGAGGTGTTGCGTAGCGCGCGCCAGATGCGGAAATCGTTGTCGACGGCGATGGGGTACGGCAGCGCGAAGCGGCGCACGGCGCTCCTCACGTTGTCGATGTCGCGCTCGAAAGCGAATTCAGGCGCGTGGACGCCGATCACCGCCAGTCCCTGGTCGCGGTAGCGCGCCTCCCAGGCCCGGACGTAGGGCAGCGTGCGGATGCAGTTGATGCAGGAGTAGGTCCAGACATGGACGAGCAGTACCTTGCCCCGGAACTGCTCGTTCGTCGGCGGTCCGGCGTTGAGCCAATGGGAGGCACCTTGGAGGCTCGGCAGGCGCCTTTCGACCGGTAGGCTGCTGCGATAGAGGCCGGCCGCCGGCGCGGGCTGGGTGGGTTCGAGGTGCAGCGCCGCCACGAGGGCGGCTTCGACCCGCGTGGCCTGCGGCGAGGGAAGCGACGCCAGAAGGTCCGCTTCGAATCCGACGGCGATCGCGGCAACCACGGCGATCATCGCAGCCCCTTTGATTCGGCGTACTTGCTCCGAGAACGCGAGGCCGCCCCGAAGGCGCGCATAGAGCGCTCCACCGGCTGCAACGGCCGCTGCCAGGGACATGGCGGCGCCGGCTGCGTAAGCCACGAGGAGACCTGTCGTCTCAGGGCTGGGGCCGCTCAGGGCCGCGCCGGTCAGCACGAGGCCGAGGATCGGTCCGGCGCACGGCGTCCACAGCAGGCCGGTGGCCGCGCCAAGGCCGAGGGAACTCACGACGCCAGTCGAGCCACGTCTATCGACGCGGCGCGCGAGGGCTTCCCCGAGCCACACTGAAGGAACGGAGATCAACGCTGCGACGCGCTGCGACATGAGGGCGACCGCGAAGACGCCGAGCAGGACAAGCGCGGCGACGTGGGCCGCCGCGCTCAGACGCACGACCCAGCCTCCGCCGACGGCCGCGAGAGACGCCGCGGTCGCGAAGGCTGCGGCCAATCCGGTCAGGAACGGCAGCGTGCTTGACACGAAGGATCGATCCGCCCGAGCGAACACGAACGGAAGGACGGGAAGAATGCAGGGACTGACGATGGTCAGCATCCCGGCCAGGAAGGCAGCAAGATACAAGGTCATGGCGGCTCGCTCCGGCGCCCTGTTGTCCCTCGTCGCTTCACCAGCCTCCCGTCTCCGCCGTGTGTGCAGATCCGCTGATCTCGTATCGTCCTGTAGGGAGCAGGTCCTTCTGGAACTCTGCCATGCTCGTGGAAGCCCAGCACGACGGTCACGCCGGGCCAGGCACGCGGCGCCGCGCCGCTACACTGTGTTACGAAGACCGGCTCGCCCGCGGGCACCCATCGCGCTATCCGATGAAGCACGCTGGGGGCTGACCGTGGATCACATCGACCATGTCCTGATCGTCGACGACGACCGAGAAATCCGCGACTTGCTGTCGAACTACCTCAGGAAAAACGGCCTCCGCGTGACGCTGGCCGCGGACGG
Source organism: Methylorubrum podarium (assembly GCF_022179745.1). Lineage (GTDB taxonomy): Bacteria > Pseudomonadota > Alphaproteobacteria > Rhizobiales > Beijerinckiaceae > Methylobacterium > Methylobacterium podarium. The sequence goes on along the minus strand of NZ_BPRD01000197.1, from coordinate 2,136 downwards.
GCGGCAGATGCGCGCGTTCCTCGACGCCGACCGGGTCGACCTCGTCGTGCTCGACATCATGATGCCGGGCGATGACGGTCTCGTCCTGTGCCGGGAGCTGCGCTCGGGCAGGCACAAGGCCACCCCGGTCCTGATGCTGACTGCCCGCAGCGACGAGACAGACCGGATCGTCGGCCTGGAGATGGGTGCGGACGACTACCTGGTGAAGCCGTTCGCGGCCCGGGAACTCCTCGCGCGGATCAAGGCCGTGCTCCGCCGTACCCGGATGCTGCCTCCCAACCTCCAGGTGACCGAGGCAGGCCGGCTTCTCGCCTTCGGGGCGTGGCAGCTCGACACCACCGCCCGTCATCTCATCGACGCGACAGGAACGGTCGTCCCCCTCAGCGGCGCGGAGTACCGGCTTCTGCGCGTGCTGCTCGATCACCCGCAGCGGGTCCTGTCGCGCGACCAGTTGCTCAACCTGACACAGGGCCGTGATGCCGAACTGTTCGACCGATCCGTCGACCTGCTCGTCAGCCGCCTGCGGCAGCGGCTGAAGGACGATGCCCGCGAGCCCGCCTACATCAAGACGGTGCGTAGCGAGGGCTATGTCTTTGCCATGCCCATTACCATCGCGCAGGCGCGCGAGGGATGATGGCATCCCTTCTGGTTTGGCCGGGCAGCCTGCGGGGCCGCCTGTTCCTGATCCTGCTCGCAGGTCTCCTGAGCGCTCAGCTGCTCTCGTTCGCGGTCACGAGAGCCGAGCGGGACCAGACGGCGCGCGCCGTCATGCTGACGACGCTCCAGCGCGACGTCGTCGTCGCGGTCGCGCTGCTCGATCGCCTGCCGGCCGCCGAGCGGTCCGAATGGCTCCCGCTCCTCGAAAGGCCGACCTATCGCTTCGCGCTCGGCTCCGGTTCGCCGGGGACTGCGGCGCTCTCGTCCCGTCTGACGATGATCGCGGACGAGATACGCGCCGCGCTGGAGCCGCGCTTCCCCGTTCGGTTCGATGCGGTGTCCGGGTCGCCGGTGCGACTGCAGGGGCACGTCGCCCTGAGTGACGGCTCGGCCCTCACCATCGCCGTCCAGCCGACCCTGCGGCCCGTGGCATCGTGGCTGCCCGTCGCGCTGGCCCTGCAGCTGCTCGTGCTCGTCGGCTGCGTCTGGTTCGCCGTGCGGCTCGCCGTCCGGCCGCTGACGCGCTTCGCGCAGGCCGCCGACGCGCTGGAGCCGGGGCGACCGGCCACGCCTTTCGCGGAGGCAGGGCCCGATGAGGTCTCGCGCGCCGCGCGAGCCCTCAACGCGATGCAGCAGCGGGTGTCCCGCCACCTCGACGAACGCGTCCGCATCCTCGCGGCGATCTCCCACGATCTCCAGACACCGATCACCCGGATGCGGTTGCGCGTGGAGACAGGCGTCGAGGGCCCCGAACAGGACCGGATCCTCGGCGATCTCGAAGCGATCGAGACCCTCGTCCGCGAGGGGATTGCCTACGCCCGCAGCGTGCACGGAGACGTCGAGCCACCCACCCGCCTCGATCTGCGCGCCTTTCTCGAGAGCATCGCCTTCGACTACCAGGACACAGGGTGCGACGTCGCGGTCTCCGGCCTGCCGGAGGTGACGATCGTGACACGCCCGCAAGCCCTGCGCCGGATCCTGACGAACCTGATCGACAACGCGATCCGATATGCCAACCGGGCAGAGCTCGATCTGCAGGTCGTCCAGGGCAGGATCACCATCGCGGTGCTGGATCGTGGACCCGGCATCCCCGCGGACAAGCTCGATGCCGTGCTGCTTCCCTTCGTCCGGCTGGAAGGATCGCGCAGCCGTGAGACCGGCGGCACCGGACTCGGCCTCGCCATCGCCGATCAGCTTGCCGCCGCGATCGGCGGACGGCTCAGGCTCAGCAACCGCCCGGGCGGCGGCCTGGAGGCGGCCGTCACGCTCTCGTGACGCGGGTCCGGCGCGGCTCGCACGACCGATCAACCGGACCTGTCGGGGAGATCGTCGAGGGCGAGCCACCGCGTGATGCCCAGCGCGCGGAGAAAAGCCTCGTCGTGACTGACGACCAGAAGAGCGCCGTCATAGGAGGCGAGCCCGGCCTCGACCGCCTCGACGGCTTCGAGGTCGAGGTGATTGGTCGGCTCGTCGAGAAGC
>NZ_BPRD01000196.1 GCF_022179745.1 Methylorubrum podarium | reverse complement strand
GAGGCCGGCGACGAGGTCGGCGAGCCGGGCCCCCGCCGGGGTCCGCCGCAGGATCGCCGGGCCCTCCTTGGCCGCCGCGGCCCTCACCCGCACCGCCGCGCCGGTCGCGGGCGCCGGGCCGTGGAGGGCCTCCAGCAGGCGGCCATGCGGGGCCATGGTCTCGGCGACCTGGGCCGAGCGCGCCCGGATGCTCGCGAGAAGCCGTCCGATCTCGCGCCCGTCGGCGATATCCACGGGAGCGAAGGGACGGCGCGGCAGGAAGTCGGCCCCCGTGAACAGGAGGTAGTGGTCGCCCTCGCCGAAGACCGCCTCCGCCTCCGTCTCGACATGGCCGGCCGTCTCGTAGAGGTCGAGGCGGTCGGCGAGACGATCGGGTAGGGGGACGGCGCGGGCGGCGGCCCAGAACGGCTCGGGCCGGCGACCGAGGACGAAATGCGCGGCCACCGCCTGCGAGGCGTCGTCGTGGCGGCGGTTCATCCGCGCGGCGTAGGCCCGGCGCAGCACGTCGTTCGCCTTCTCGCGCGGCAGGTAGGCGACGAAGGCTTCGAGCGCGGCGATGACGAGATCGAGGCCGAAGCCTCCCAGAGGCTCGACCGCACCGGCCGACGCGCCCAGGGCGACGACGTTGCGCTGCCACGGCGCCCGGCGCCGGCCGGTGCGCAGCCCCGCCCGCGTCACCTCGCCGGCGCCCCCCGACGCGGTCTGCAGCAGCGCCTGCGCCGTCTCGGCCGAGGTGGTGCGGCTGTCGTAGACCAGCGCGTGGACGGTCCGGTCGGCCAGCGGCAGCGATGCGGCCCAGCCCTCCGACAGGCCACGGTAGAGGGTGAAGGAGGCCGGCTCCGGCTCCCGCGGCGCCGACAGGGTGGCGATGCGGTCGCCGCGGCCGCCCTCCGCGACCCATGCCTCGCCGAGCCCGGCGCCGATGATCTCGGCCGCCGCCCCGGTGCAATCGAGGAAGACGTCGCCCTCGACCGTCTCGCCCCCGTCGAGGACGAGGGCGGCGACGTCGCCGTATAGGTCGCGCTCGATCGCCCGAACGCGCCCCGGCACAACGCGAACACCCTCGGACAGCGCGATCTCGCGGAAGAACCGGACCAGGCCCGCCCGGTCGAGGTGGTAGCCGTAGTCGCCGGATTCGACGAGCGAGGAGGTGCCCGCCTCCGGGTGGGGGCCGCGCCCGGCCGCCGCCATCAGCGTCTGCGGCGCGTAGTCGGCGTAATCGCCGGCCGCGATGCCGACGCTGCCCTCGCGCAGCTTCAGCCAGTAGTGGAACAGGTCGCGCCCGGCGATCCGCGGTCCGCAGGCGCCGAAGGGATGCCAATGGCCCTGCCGGCTCGCGAACCAGTCCTCGAAGCGGCCGGCGAGCCGGAAGGTCGCCGCGCAGCGGCGCAGGAAGATCGCCTCGTCGATGCCGAAGCCCTGCAGGAAGCGCGTGAAGGCCGGGCGGGTCTCGATCGCGCCGGACGGTCCGGACGCCGGGGCCGGGGCGACCAGGGTCACCGTCCAGCCGACCCGGCGCAGGGCGCGCTTCAGGGAGGCGGCGGCCATCCAGCCGGCGGGACCGCCGCCGGCGACGACGAGGCGCGGCGGTGCGGAGCGTTCGGACCTGAGCATCGGACAGAGGGCTCCGCGAGCGCCATGGCCTCACGCCGTCGTCGGCACGGCCGCGTGGGTGGACGGAATTCCGGATCGGACGGCGGCGAGGTGGTCGGCGAGGGTGCCGGCCCCGAGGATCTGGTCGGCCGCCGGCCGGACCCGCTCGCGCTGGAGCGCGTAGACCGGGTGCAGCAGCGTGTCGTAGCGGCCGAGATAGGCGTCGAGCGCCCCGAGGAAGCCCGGCGCGGCGGAGGGGTCGCGCCGGGCCTCCGCGGTGAAGCCGCGCAGCTTGCGCGCCAGCGCGACGTCGAGGGGCAGGTCGAGCCAGACCAGGTGGTCGATCTGCGCTGCCGTGCCGGGATGGGCCCGGCCGAGCAGGGTATCGAGGACGATGACGGGCCGCGCACCGCGCCGCGACAGGCGCAGCGTGCCGCCGCGCTCCCGGTCCGGCACCGGCTCGCCGCGCCGCAGCCGCGTCAGATCCTCGGCGAATCCCGGCAGCGGCACCGCGTCGAAGGGAGCGCCCTCAGCGAGCCACGCCGCCACCCGCTCCGGCGGCCAGGCGGTGATGGCCTCGTAGGCGTCGTAGGCGAGCACCGGCGCACCGAAGTGGTCCGACAGGGCACGGCAAAGAGTCGACTTCCCGCTGCCCGGCGGTCCGGACACGGCGAGGACGAGGGGCGTGCTCACGGCGCACCGCCGGGCTTGCGCGCCTCGATCAGGTGGAACGGCGTCTCCAGGGCGATGCGGCGCACGCTGACCGCGACGAATCCGAGGGTTTCCAGCGTCTCGGTGTAGAGGTCGGCCTCCCGGAAGAAGGGCTGGAACACGAGGTCGGCGGATTGGACGTAGCCGGGCGCGCCCGCCCGCAGGTCCAGGGGCGCCCGCTCGTAGATCACGAGGCGACCGCCGGGGGCGAGGGCCTGCGCGGCGCGTTCGAGCAGGGCGCGGGCCGCCTCCGCCGGCCAGTCGTGCAGGACCGATTTGAGGGTGACGAGGTCGTGCCCCTCGGGAAGGGGGTCGCGCCGCATGTCGCCGGCGCGGAACGCGACGCGGGCGCCTTCCGGCCGGTCCGCGAGGGTCTCGCGGCCGAGCGCGCAGACGACCGGCAGGTCGAACACCGTCGCGGCGAGCGCCGGGGCGCGGCGGCAGGCCTGGGCGGCGAACTCGCCGCTGTTGCCGCCGAGGTCGAGCAGGCGCCGATGGGAAGCGGGTTCGATCCGGTCGAGGCAGGGGCCGGCCTCGTAGCGTGTCAGGCAGGTGGTGTAGCCGACCCAGCGCCGGGTCGCGTCGAGGTTTTCCGGCGTGATCTCGAAGCAGCGGTCGTAGCGGAACAGCTCGAAGGTGCGGGAGGCGGCCATGAAGGCCGGCAGGTCCGCGACGAAGGCGGGGAAGTGCCGGCGCAGATCCTCGGAGGCGGCGGCGGCGAAGGCGAGCTTCGCCTCGATGAGGTCGCGGCAGGGCAGCACGGCGCGGAACGCCTCGCTCAGCCCGATCCGTCCCGGCTCCGGCTCGGCGGCGATGCCGGCGCCGACGAGAAGGCCGGTCAGGCAGGCGAGCTGCGGCGGGGCGAGGCGAAACTCGTCGGCGAGAACGGCCGCCGCGATGTCGGAGCGGCGGGCGAGACGGTCGATCAGTCCCGATGCGAAGGCGAAGCTGAGGGTGTGCGCGGCGGCTTCGCTCTCGAGGAAGCGGTCCACGTGCGGAAAATCCGGCCCCGCCGCCTCCGGCGCCGAACCTGTCTGCCGCCCCCCGGCCGGCATCAGCGCGACGCCGCGTGCAGGCGGCGGTCGGACGCCTCGTCAAAGCTTGGGAGTGAAGGAAGCCTTGAATTGAGACGCTGGGTCAACGCATTTTTCTTCGTGGCCATTGCTGCCGCCACATTCCATTCGTGATCGAATCGCACAAACCGTGCAATAGCTCCTATCGCCCTGTGTGCCATAAATGCAAGGCGACTTGGTTTCGCTGGGATCGCAAGGCAAGCCGCCGTTCAAGGGCGGCTTTATTCGTGCCATATCTTGACGAGGACTTGGGCGCCGCGTTCCGCTCCGGCATCGGGCCGGCGGTGACTTCACAGGGTCCAAGGTGACGTCGCGCGGTGGCGCGCGAGGATGAGGGAGCAGTCGTGAGCGAGAGCAGCAAGCCCGGTTCCGCCGATCAGGTCCGCGCGATCGAGTGGCGTGAGGACAGCATGACGACGCAGTTCGCCAACGTCGTGAACGTGCAGGGCACCCGCGAGCAGGTGGATCTGTTCTTCGGCACCAACCGGACCTGGAACCTCGCCGCGACCGAGAACGTGGTGGTCGACCTCTCGAACCGCGTGATCCTGACGCCGCTCGCGGCCAAGCGCCTGCACTCCGTCCTCGGCGGCGTCCTGGCCGAGTACGAGAACCGGCACGGGCGGCTCGACCTCGACGCCTGACCATCCGGCCCCGGCGCCGCGCCCGACGCGGCGGCGGGGTTTTCCCACAGCAAGACCCTGAGCGCCGTCAGTCGAGGAAACCGGGGGCCATGAGCGAGCGATTGGCGGTGGAGGGCTCGCCCGTTTCGGGTCTGTCCGCGGCGGGCCCGGCCGCGCGCCTCTCCCTGCTGGAGCCGGCCCTGTGGCAGGTGCTCCGGACCGCCCAGACACTCCAGGCGGCGGCGGATGCCTGGCTCACGCTCCAGGCGCCGATGCTCGGCGCGGAGCGGGCCTGCGTCCTGCTGCCGGGGACCTCGGTGGGGCTCGCCCCGCTCTCCGTGTTCCCGGCCCAGTCCGAGTGCGAGGCCGGCCTTCGGGAGACCGCCGAGGCCGCCCTGCGGGAGAACCGCCCGGTCGTGCAGGCGATGGCGGAGACCGGGCCGCTTCCGGGCGCCGCGCCGCACGGAGCGGGCGCCTGGATCGCCCTGCCGCTGGCGCTCGACGAGGCGTGCTTCGCCGTCGCCGCCTTCGCCCTCGACAGTCTCGACAAGGACGAGCTTCGCGCCGCGATCCGTCAGGTGCAGTGGGGCAGCGCGTGGCTCGTTGCCAAGCAGGCCGAGCTGATCGGGCGCGGCGAGCGCCGGACGCTGGCGCGCTCGCGCTCCGTCCTCGACCTGCTCGCCGGCGTCCTGGAGCAGTCGCGCTTCTCCGCCGCCTGCACCGCCGCGGTCACGGACCTCGCCATCGCCTTCTCCTGTCAGCGGGCGGCGATCGGCTTCGTGCGGCGCGGCAGCACCCGGATCGCGGCGATCTCGCACTCGGCCCAGTTCGGCCGCGAGATGAACCTCGTGCGCCGCCTCGGCGCCTGCATGAACGAGGCGATCGACCAGCGCAGCCTGATCCTGTTTCCCGCGTCCGAGAGCGAGGCCACCGTCACGACGGCGCATGCCGACCTCGCGCGCCTGCAATACGGCGGCCGGGTGCTGACCGTGCCGATGCTGGTCGACGACCGCTTCGTCGGCGCCATCACCCTGGAGCGGCCCGCCGACCAGCCGTTCAGCCTGGAGACGGTCGAGCAGGTGAGCGCCTGCGCCGCCGCCATCGGACCGGTGCTGGAGGACAAGCGGCAGAACGACCGCTGGCTGGCGCTGAAGGCCGCCGACGCGGTGATGAACGGCGCGCGGCTGGTCTTCGGCCCGAACCGGACCGGGCTCAAGCTCGGTCTCGCCGCCGCCCTGGCCCTCGTCCTCGCCCTGTCGGTGATCCAGACCGACTACCGCGTGACCGCCGATGCCCGCGTCGAGGGCCTCGTGCGCCGCTCGGTCGTCGCCTCCTACGACGGCTACCTGAAATCCGCCGGGCACCGGGCCGGCGACACCGTGCGCAAGGGCGACCTCCTCGCCGCCCTGGAGGACCGGGACCTCGCCCTGGAGCGCCTGCGCTGGGTCACGGAGCGCCAGCAGCGCACCTACGAGTACGACAAGGCGCTGGCGACCCGCCAGCCAGCCACGATCAACGTGGTCAAGAGCCAGATCGATCAGGCCGAGGCGCAGATCCGGCTGCTCGACGAGCAGATCGCGCGCTCGAAGTTCACCGCACCCTTCGACGGGCTGATCGTCTCCGGCGACCTATCGCAATCCATCGGCGGGGCCGTCAGCCGCGGGCAGGTGCTGTTCGAGATCGCGCCGCTCGACAGCTACCGCGTCGTGCTCAGCGTGGACGAGCGCGTGATCGCCGACCTGCACGAGGGCCAGACCGGGCACATGCTCGCCACCTCCCTGCCCGATCAGCCCCAGGCGCTGACGATCCAGACCATCACCCCCGTGGCCGAGGCCAGGAACGGCCGCAACCTGTTCCGGGTCGAGGGCCGGATCGCCGACGGCGCCACCCGGCTGCGGCCGGGCATGGAGGGCATCGCCAAGGTCGACGTCGACCGGCGGCTGCTCGCCTGGATCTGGGCCCGGCCGGTCGTCGATTGGCTGCGTCTCGCCCTCTGGCACTGGTGGCCGTGAGGGGGTGAGGCATGTCCCAGTCCCTGTTCAGCCAGTCGTGGTACCGGGTCGCGTCCCTGCGCCCGCGGCTGCGCCGCCACGCCGAGATCCATCGGCAGAGCTTTCGCGGCGAGGTCTGGTACGTCCTGCAGGACCACCAGACCGGGCGCTTCCACCGGCTGTCGCCCACCGCCAACCTGATCCTCTGCATGATGGACGGGCGCCGCACCCTGCAGGAGGTGTGGGAGGCCGCCGCCCGCCGCAACGAGGATGACCCGCCGACCCAGGACGACACGATCCGCCTGATCTCGCAGCTCCACGGCTCGGACCTGCTCCAGGGCGACCTGCCGCCGGATCTCGCGGAACTCGCCGAGCGCTCGGAATCGACCGCGCGCCGCACCCTGATCGCCCGGGTCAAGAATCCGCTCGCCCTGCGCTTCCCGCTCTTCGACCCCGATCCGCTGCTCGACCGGCTCGCGCCGTTCTTCCGGCCGCTCTTCTCGGTCTGGGGTCTGCTGGTCTGGCTCGCGGTCGTGATCTCCGGCCTCGTCGTCGCCGCCCTGCACGCGGGCGAGCTGACGGGCGACGTCGCGGGGCAGATGCTCTCGGCGCAGAACGTCGCGCTGATGATGGCCCTCTACCCCGTCATCAAGGCCCTGCACGAGGCCGGTCACGCCTGCGCCGCCAAGGCCTGGGGCGGCGAGGTGCACGAGGTCGGCGTCATGCTGCTCGTGCTGTTCCCGGCGCCCTACGTCGATGCCTCGACCTCGGCCGCCTTCCCGAGCAAGTGGCAGCGGATGATGGTGGCGGCGGCCGGCATCCTCGTCGAGCTGTTCCTGGCGGGCGTGGCCGCCATCGTCTGGGCCTCTGCCGAACCGGGCCTCGTGCGCGCGGCGGCCTTCAACGTGATGGTGATCGGCAGCGTCTCGACGCTGCTGTTCAACGGCAACCCGCTGCTGCGCTTCGACGGCTACTACATCTTCGCCGACCTCATCGAGATCCCCAATCTCGGCTCGCGCGCCAACCGCTACGTCTTCTACCTGGTCGAGCGCTACCTCCTGAAGATCGAGGGCACGAAGAGTCCCGTGACCGCCGCGGGCGAGCGGCCCTGGCTCTTCGTCTACGCGGTGGCGGCCTTCGTCTACCGCACCATCGTCTCGATCGGCATCGCGAGCTTCATCGCCACCCAGTACTTCGTGTTCGGCGTGCTGCTGGCGCTACTCGCGCTGTTCGGCACCGTGGTCGCGCCCCTGGTGAAGGGCATCAAGTTCGTCCTGACCGACCCGAAGCTGAACCGGCGCCGCGGCCGGGCCATCGTCCTGACGAGCGCCGCCGCGGGGGCGGCCTTCGCCCTGCTGTTCGTGGTTCCCCTGCCCTACACGACGATCGCGCAGGGCGTCGTCTGGGCGCCCGACGACACGCAGATCCGCACCCGCACCGACGGCATCCTGACCGCGCTGCTGGTCGAGCCCGGCCGCGACGCGCAGGCCGGCGAGGCCCTGGCAACGCTCGAGGATCCGAGCCTCGACAGCCGCGTCGCGGTGCTGGAGGCGCAGCTCGTCGAACTGCGCCTGCGCTACGATGCCGCCCGCCTCGGCGACCGGGTGCAGGCGCAGATCCTCCAGGAGCAGATCGCCAGCACCCAGGAGATCCTGCGGGTCTACCGCGAGCGGCAGGCCGGCCTCACCGTGCGGGCGGCCCAGGCCGGCCGGCTGATCGTGCCCGGCGCGGTCGACCTGCCGGGGCGGTACCTGCGCCGGGGCGAGCGCATCGGCTACGTGCTCACCGCCGACGACCCCGTGGTGCGGGTGGTGGTGCCGCAGACCGATGTCGATCTGATCCGCAGCCGGACGCAGGCCGTCGCCGCCCGGCTCGCCGAGAAGCCCGAAGAGGTCCGCGCCGGCTCGATCCTGCGGGAGGTGCCGGGCGCGCAGCAGGAGATCCCGAGCCTCGCCCTCGCGACACAGGGCGGCGGCACCATCGCCGTCGATGCCAGCAACCCGCAGAAGCCGGTGGCGCTCCAGAGCATCTTCGTCTTCGACGTCCAGCTCGCCGGCGGCCTTCCCTTCAACGTCCTCGGCGAGCGGGTCTACGTCCGGTTCGATCACGGGGCGGAGCCGATCGCGTGGCGGGTGCTGCGCAGCCTGCGCCAGGTCTTCCTGAGCCAGTTCCATGTCTGACCCCCTCGCCCTCCCCTCGGGCCCGTTTCCGGCCGGGCCGGCCTTTCGCCTGCCGGCGGCGCGGGCCTATTCGGAGCGCAAGCCGCTCAAGGCGAGCCGCCTCGATCAGGCCGCGGCAAAGGTCATCGGACGGGTCCGGGTAAGCCTCGCCGGCTGGGCCGCACGCCGCTACGCGCGCATCGCCCGCAACGCCCTGGCGCGGGCGGACGCGATCGCGGCTTTGTCCGACGAGGCCCTGCACGGCCAGATCCGGACGATCACGGCCGCGCTCCGCGCCCGAAAAACTTTTCGCGATGCCGACATCACGGAGGCGTTCGCGCTGATCCGCGAGATGTCGGGCCGGGTGAAGGGGCAGCGCCATTACGGCGTGCAGATGATGGGCGCCGCCGCCCTCCTCGATGGGCGCGTCGCCCAGATGGCCACCGGCGAGGGCAAGACCCTGACGGCGACGCTCGCCGCGG
>NZ_BPRD01000195.1 GCF_022179745.1 Methylorubrum podarium | reverse complement strand
TTGAGGCTTGCGTTTATGGTACGCTGGACTTTGTAGGATACCCTCGCTTTCCTGCTCCTGTTGAGTTTATTGCTGCCGTCATTGCTTATTATGTTCATCCCGTCAACATTCAAACGGCCTGTCTCATCATGGAAGGCGCTGAATTTACGGAAAACATTATTAATGGCGTCGAGCGTCCGGTTAAAGCCGCTGAATTGTTCGCGTTTACCTTGCGTGTACGCGCAGGAAACACTGACGTTCTTACTGACGCAGAAGAAAACGTGCGTCAAAAATTACGTGCAGAAGGAGTGATGTAATGTCTAAAGGTAAAAAACGTTCTGGCGCTCGCCCTGGTCGTCCGCAGCCGTTGCGAGGTACTAAAGGCAAGCGTAAAGGCGCTCGTCTTTGGTATGTAGGTGGTCAACAATTTTAATTGCAGGGGCTTCGGCCCCTTACTTGAGGATAAATTATGTCTAATATTCAAACTGGCGCCGAGCGTATGCCGCATGACCTTTCCCATCTTGGCTTCCTTGCTGGTCAGATTGGTCGTCTTATTACCATTTCAACTACTCCGGTTATCGCTGGCGACTCCTTCGAGATGGACGCCGTTGGCGCTCTCCGTCTTTCTCCATTGCGTCGTGGCCTTGCTATTGACTCTACTGTAGACATTTTTACTTTTTATGTCCCTCATCGTCACGTTTATGGTGAACAGTGGATTAAGTTCATGAAGGATGGTGTTAATGCCACTCCTCTCCCGACTGTTAACACTACTGGTTATATTGACCATGCCGCTTTTCTTGGCACGATTAACCCTGATACCAATAAAATCCCTAAGCATTTGTTTCAGGGTTATTTGAATATCTATAACAACTATTTTAAAGCGCCGTGGATGCCTGACCGTACCGAGGCTAACCCTAATGAGCTTAATCAAGATGATGCTCGTTATGGTTTCCGTTGCTGCCATCTCAAAAACATTTGGACTGCTCCGCTTCCTCCTGAGACTGAGCTTTCTCGCCAAATGACGACTTCTACCACATCTATTGACATTATGGGTCTGCAAGCTGCTTATGCTAATTTGCATACTGACCAAGAACGTGATTACTTCATGCAGCGTTACCATGATGTTATTTCTTCATTTGGAGGTAAAACCTCTTATGACGCTGACAACCGTCCTTTACTTGTCATGCGCTCTAATCTCTGGGCATCTGGCTATGATGTTGATGGAACTGACCAAACGTCGTTAGGCCAGTTTTCTGGTCGTGTTCAACAGACCTATAAACATTCTGTGCCGCGTTTCTTTGTTCCTGAGCATGGCACTATGTTTACTCTTGCGCTTGTTCGTTTTCCGCCTACTGCGACTAAAGAGATTCAGTACCTTAACGCTAAAGGTGCTTTGACTTATACCGATATTGCTGGCGACCCTGTTTTGTATGGCAACTTGCCGCCGCGTGAAATTTCTATGAAGGATGTTTTCCGTTCTGGTGATTCGTCTAAGAAGTTTAAGATTGCTGAGGGTCAGTGGTATCGTTATGCGCCTTCGTATGTTTCTCCTGCTTATCACCTTCTTGAAGGCTTCCCATTCATTCAGGAACCGCCTTCTGGTGATTTGCAAGAACGCGTACTTATTCGCCACCATGATTATGACCAGTGTTTCCAGTCCGTTCAGTTGTTGCAGTGGAATAGTCAGGTTAAATTTAATGTGACCGTTTATCGCAATCTGCCGACCACTCGCGATTCAATCATGACTTCGTGATAAAAGATTGAGTGTGAGGTTATAACGCCGAAGCGGTAAAAATTTTAATTTTTGCCGCTGAGGGGTTGACCAAGCGAAGCGCGGTAGGTTTTCTGCTTAGGAGTTTAATCATGTTTCAGACTTTTATTTCTCGCCATAATTCAAACTTTTTTTCTGATAAGCTGGTTCTCACTTCTGTTACTCCAGCTTCTTCGGCACCTGTTTTACAGACACCTAAAGCTACATCGTCAACGTTATATTTTGATAGTTTGACGGTTAATGCTGGTAATGGTGGTTTTCTTCATTGCATTCAGATGGATACATCTGTCAACGCCGCTAATCAGGTTGTTTCTGTTGGTGCTGATATTGCTTTTGATGCCGACCCTAAATTTTTTGCCTGTTTGGTTCGCTTTGAGTCTTCTTCGGTTCCGACTACCCTCCCGACTGCCTATGATGTTTATCCTTTGGATGGTCGCCATGATGGTGGTTATTATACCGTCAAGGACTGTGTGACTATTGACGTCCTTCCCCGTACGCCGGGCAATAATGTTTATGTTGGTTTCATGGTTTGGTCTAACTTTACCGCTACTAAATGCCGCGGATTGGTTTCGCTGAATCAGGTTATTAAAGAGATTATTTGTCTCCAGCCACTTAAGTGAGGTGATTTATGTTTGGTGCTATTGCTGGCGGTATTGCTTCTGCTCTTGCTGGTGGCGCCATGTCTAAATTGTTTGGAGGCGGTCAAAAAGCCGCCTCCGGTGGCATTCAAGGTGATGTGCTTGCTACCGATAACAATACTGTAGGCATGGGTGATGCTGGTATTAAATCTGCCATTCAAGGCTCTAATGTTCCTAACCCTGATGAGGCCGTCCCTAGTTTTGTTTCTGGTGCTATGGCTAAAGCTGGTAAAGGACTTCTTGAAGGTACGTTGCAGGCTGGCACTTCTGCCGTTTCTGATAAGTTGCTTGATTTGGTTGGACTTGGTGGCAAGTCTGCCGCTGATAAAGGAAAGGATACTCGTGATTATCTTGCTGCTGCATTTCCTGAGCTTAATGCTTGGGAGCGTGCTGGTGCTGATGCTTCCTCTGCTGGTATGGTTGACGCCGGATTTGAGAATCAAAAAGAGCTTACTAAAATGCAACTGGACAATCAGAAAGAGATTGCCGAGATGCAAAATGAGACTCAAAAAGAGATTGCTGGCATTCAGTCGGCGACTTCACGCCAGAATACGAAAGACCAGGTATATGCACAAAATGAGATGCTTGCTTATCAACAGAAGGAGTCTACTGCTCGCGTTGCGTCTATTATGGAAAACACCAATCTTTCCAAGCAACAGCAGGTTTCCGAGATTATGCGCCAAATGCTTACTCAAGCTCAAACGGCTGGTCAGTATTTTACCAATGACCAAATCAAAGAAATGACTCGCAAGGTTAGTGCTGAGGTTGACTTAGTTCATCAGCAAACGCAGAATCAGCGGTATGGCTCTTCTCATATTGGCGCTACTGCAAAGGATATTTCTAATGTCGTCACTGATGCTGCTTCTGGTGTGGTTGATATTTTTCATGGTATTGATAAAGCTGTTGCCGATACTTGGAACAATTTCTGGAAAGACGGTAAAGCTGATGGTATTGGCTCTAATTTGTCTAGGAAATAACCGTCAGGATTGACACCCTCCCAATTGTATGTTTTCATGCCTCCAAATCTTGGAGGCTTTTTTATGGTTCGTTCTTATTACCCTTCTGAATGTCACGCTGATTATTTTGACTTTGAGCGTATCGAGGCTCTTAAACCTGCTATTGAGGCTTGTGGCATTTCTACTCTTTCTCAATCCCCAATGCTTGGCTTCCATAAGCAGATGGATAACCGCATCAAGCTCTTGGAAGAGATTCTGTCTTTTCGTATGCAGGGCGTTGAGTTCGATAATGGTGATATGTATGTTGACGGCCATAAGGCTGCTTCTGACGTTCGTGATGAGTTTGTATCTGTTACTGAGAAGTTAATGGATGAATTGGCACAATGCTACAATGTGCTCCCCCAACTTGATATTAATAACACTATAGACCACCGCCCCGAAGGGGACGAAAAATGGTTTTTAGAGAACGAGAAGACGGTTACGCAGTTTTGCCGCAAGCTGGCTGCTGAACGCCCTCTTAAGGATATTCGCGATGAGTATAATTACCCCAAAAAGAAAGGTATTAAGGATGAGTGTTCAAGATTGCTGGAGGCCTCCACTATGAAATCGCGTAGAGGCTTTGCTATTCAGCGTTTGATGAATGCAATGCGACAGGCTCATGCTGATGGTTGGTTTATCGTTTTTGACACTCTCACGTTGGCTGACGACCGATTAGAGGCGTTTTATGATAATCCCAATGCTTTGCGTGACTATTTTCGTGATATTGGTCGTATGGTTCTTGCTGCCGAGGGTCGCAAGGCTAATGATTCACACGCCGACTGCTATCAGTATTTTTGTGTGCCTGAGTATGGTACAGCTAATGGCCGTCTTCATTTCCATGCGGTGCACTTTATGCGGACACTTCCTACAGGTAGCGTTGACCCTAATTTTGGTCGTCGGGTACGCAATCGCCGCCAGTTAAATAGCTTGCAAAATACGTGGCCTTATGGTTACAGTATGCCCATCGCAGTTCGCTACACGCAGGACGCTTTTTCACGTTCTGGTTGGTTGTGGCCTGTTGATGCTAAAGGTGAGCCGCTTAAAGCTACCAGTTATATGGCTGTTGGTTTCTATGTGGCTAAATACGTTAACAAAAAGTCAGATATGGACCTTGCTGCTAAAGGTCTAGGAGCTAAAGAATGGAACAACTCACTAAAAACCAAGCTGTCGCTACTTCCCAAGAAGCTGTTCAGAATCAGAATGAGCCGCAACTTCGGGATGAAAATGCTCACAATGACAAATCTGTCCACGGAGTGCTTAATCCAACTTACCAAGCTGGGTTACGACGCGACGCCGTTCAACCAGATATTGAAGCAGAACGCAAAAAGAGAGATGAGATTGAGGCTGGGAAAAGTTACTGTAGCCGACGTTTTGGCGGCGCAACCTGTGACGACAAATCTGCTCAAATTTATGCGCGCTTCGATAAAAATGATTGGCGTATCCAACCTGCAGAGTTTTATCGCTTCCATGACGCAGAAGTTAACACTTTCGGATATTTCTGATGAGTCGAAAAATTATCTTGATAAAGCAGGAATTACTACTGCTTGTTTACGAATTAAATCGAAGTGGACTGCTGGCGGAAAATGAGAAAATTCGACCTATCCTTGCGCAGCTCGAGAAGCTCTTACTTTGCGACCTTTCGCCATCAACTAACGATTCTGTCAAAAACTGACGCGTTGGATGAGGAGAAGTGGCTTAATATGCTTGGCACGTTCGTCAAGGACTGGTTTAGATATGAGTCACATTTTGTTCATGGTAGAGATTCTCTTGTTGACATTTTAAAAGAGCGTGGATTACTATCTGAGTCCGATGCTGTTCAACCACTAATAGGTAAGAAATCATGAGTCAAGTTACTGAACAATCCGTACGTTTCCAGACCGCTTTGGCCTCTATTAAGCTCATTCAGGCTTCTGCCGTTTTGGATTTAACCGAAGATGATTTCGATTTTCTGACGAGTAACAAAGTTTGGATTGCTACTGACCGCTCTCGTGCTCGTCGCTGCG
>NZ_BPRD01000194.1 GCF_022179745.1 Methylorubrum podarium | reverse complement strand
AGGGGGAGGAGAGAAGCGGTGGCTGAAGTGATCGACCGGAGGCCGTACAGGACGGCTTCCCCGGCCGGGTCCGCGGGCGCGCGTCTTCCGCCAAAAACAAAAAGGCGCCGGTTGCCCAGCGCCTTCCCAGAACCCGAAACTCCAAAAAAATCAGAGGCTCAGCGTGTGCTTGGCTTCCTGCATCTGGACGATCTGGGCGTTCAGGGCCTCGCGCTTGGCGTAGTCCTGGGTCGCGTCGCGGGCGAGTTCCGCCGCCTCGATCTCCTTGTCGATCATGGCGGGGGTGACTTCCTCGATCGGCGCGGCGCGCTCGGCGAGCACCGTCACGCTGGTCGGGCCGATATCGGCGAAGCCGCCCTGGACGTAGATGCGCTTGCCGTTGCCGGCCGTCTCCGTGACCGTGATGACGCCGACCTTGAGGGCGGTCAGCACCGGGGCGTGGCCCGGCAGCACGGTCATCTCGCCCTCGGCGCCGGGAAGCTGCACCGCCTCGACCTCACCGGAATACAGCGTCCGCTCGGGGCCGACGAAATCGAAATGGAAGGTGGCCATGCGTCAGGTGTCCGCGAGAGGATGAGCGGCGCGCGGGTCGTGCCCGTCCCGCGCGCCGGGTTGGAAGCGTCGGCCGGCCTCAGGCCGCGAGCTTCTTGGCCTTCTCCTGGGCCTCCTCGATGGAGCCGACCATGTAGAAGGCGGCCTCCGGCAGGTCGTCGTACTTGCCCTCGACCAAGCCCTTGAAGCCCTTGATCGTGTCTTCCAGCGCCACGAGCTTGCCCGGCGAGCCGGTGAACACCTCGGCGACGTGGAACGGCTGGGACAGGAAGCGCTCGATCTTGCGGGCGCGGGCCACCGTCAGCTTGTCCTCTTCCGAGAGCTCGTCCATGCCCAGGATCGCGATGATGTCCTGGAGCGACTTGTAGCGCTGCAGGGTCTGCTGGACGCGGCGGGCGACGTCGTAGTGCTCCTCGCCGAGGATCGCCGGCGAGAGCATGCGCGAGGTCGAGTCGAGCGGGTCGACGGCCGGGTAGATGCCCTTCTCGGCGATCGAGCGCGAGAGCACGGTCGTGGCGTCGAGGTGGGCGAAGGAGGTGGCGGGCGCCGGGTCGGTCAGGTCGTCCGCCGGCACGTAGATCGCCTGCACCGAGGTGATCGAGCCCTTGGTCGTCGTCGTGATGCGCTCCTGCAGGGCGCCCATGTCGGTGGCGAGCGTCGGCTGGTAGCCCACCGCCGAGGGGATGCGGCCGAGAAGCGCCGACACTTCCGAACCCGCCTGCGTGAAGCGGAAGATGTTGTCGACGAAGAAGAGCACGTCCTGGCCCTCGTCGCGGAACTGCTCGGCGATGGTCAGGCCGGTCAGGGCGACGCGGGAGCGGGCGCCGGGCGACTCGTTCATCTGGCCGTAGACCAGCGCGCACTTGGAGCCCTCGGCCGAGCCGTTGTTCTCCTTGGGGTTCTTGTTGACGTTGGACTCGATCATCTCGTGGTAGAGATCGTTGCCCTCGCGCGTCCGCTCGCCGACGCCGGCGAAGACCGAGTAGCCCGAGTGGGCCTTGGCGATGTTGTTGATCAGCTCCATGATCAGCACGGTCTTGCCGACGCCCGCGCCGCCGAACAGGCCGATCTTGCCGCCCTTGGCGTAGGGGGCGAGCAGGTCCACGACCTTGATGCCGGTCACCAGGATCTGCGCCTCGGTCGACTGCTCGTCGTAGGAGGGCGCCGGCTGGTGGATGGCGCGGAAGGTGTCGGCCTCGATCGGGCCGGCCTCGTCGATCGGCTCGCCGATGACGTTCATGATGCGGCCGAGCGTGTTGTGGCCGACCGGCACCTTGATCGGCGCGCCGGTGTCGGAGACCTCCTGGCCGCGCACGAGACCTTCCGAGGTGTCCATGGCGATGCAGCGGACGGTGTTCTCGCCGAGCTGCTGCGCCACCTCGAGCACGAGGCGGTTGCCCTGGTTCTTGGTCTCCAGCGCGTTCAGGATCTCCGGCAGGTAGCCGTCGAACTGCACGTCCACGACCGGGCCGATGACCTGGGTGATGCGGCCCTTGGCGTTGGACGCCGTGGAGGGGGAAGCGGTGTTCGCCATTGCGATAGATCCTTTATGCGGCGGTCAGAGCGCTTCCGCGCCCGAAATGATCTCGATGAGTTCCTTGGTGATCATCGCCTGACGCGTGCGGTTGTAGACCAGCGTCTGCTTCTTGATCATCTCGCCCGCGTTGCGGGTCGCGGAATCCATGGCGCTCATGCGCGCGCCCTGCTCCGAGGCGGCGTTCTCGAGGAGCGCCCGGAAGATCTGGACGGTGAGGTTCTTCGGCAGCAGGGTTTCGAGGATGGTCTCCTCGTTCGGCTCGAACTCCATCGCCGCGTCGGCGCCGGCCGCCTTGCCATTGCCCTTGGTCGCGTCGGCCTCGGACAGCTCGGCCGGGATGATCCGCTGCGCCGTCGGGATCTGCGAGATCACCGAGCGGAACTCGGAGTAGAACAGGGTCGCCACGTCGAACTCGCCCGCCTCGAAGCGGTTGAGGATGTCGTCGGCGATCTCGGCGGCGAAGGGGTAGTCGACCGGCTTGTTGCCGCGGATGTCGCGCGAGGCGATGATCTGCTCGCGGAACTGGCGGCGCAGGATGTCGAGACCCTTCTTGCCGACGGTGATGATCTTGACGGTCTTGCCCTCGGCCGTCAGCCGGTTGGCGTGGTCGCGGGCGAGACGCGCGATTGAGGAGTTGAAGGCGCCGGCGAGGCCCCGGTCGCCGGTGCAGACCACGAGCAGATGGGTCTGGTCCCGGCCGGTGCCGGAGAGCAGGCGCGGGGCGCCGACGCCGCCGATCAGGTTTCCGGCGAGGTTGCCGAGCACTTGCGCCATCTTCTCGGCGTAGGGGCGGCCGTTCTCGGCGGCGGTCTGGGCGCGCCGCAGCTTGGCGGCGGCGACCATCTGCATCGCCTTGGTGATCTTCTGCGTCGCCTTCACCGAGGTGATGCGGTTGCGCAGATCCTTCAAACTCGGCATCGGCGGGCGTCCGGATCCGTTCGAGAGAGCCTCTCCTCCCCCCTGTGGGGAGGAGCCGGAGGTGGTGCGGGATGGGGCGCGGCGGTGCCTTCTGCCCGACCCCCACCCCTACCCCTCCCCGCAAGGGGAGGGACAGTGCGTCTTACGCGACCGACACTTACGCGAAGGACTTGGCGATGGTCTCGATCACGCCCTTGAGCGTGTTGGCGTTGGCGTCCGAGAGGTCCTTGGAGTCGCGCACCGAGTCGAGCCAGTCCTGGTGCTTCGAGCGCAGCGTGCTCAGGAGCTGGTCCTCGAAGGGACGGACCTGATTGACCGGGAGCTTGTCGAGGTAGCCGTTGACGCCGGCGTAGATCACCGCGACCTGCTCTTCCATCTTCAGCGGCGAGAATTGCGGCTGCTTCAGGAGCTCGGTGAGGCGGGCGCCGCGGTTCAGCAGGCGCTGGGTCGAGGCGTCGAGGTCGGAGCCGAACTGGGCGAAGGCCGCCATCTCGCGGTACTGCGCCAGCTCGCCCTTGATCTTGCCGGCGACCTTCTTCATCGCCTTGGTCTGGGCCGAGGAGCCCACCCGCGAGACCGAGAGGCCGACATTCACCGCCGGGCGGACGCCCTGGTAGAACAGGTCGGTCTCGAGGAAGATCTGGCCGTCGGTGATCGAGATCACGTTGGTCGGGATGTAGGCCGAGACGTCGTTGGCCTGGGTCTCGATCACCGGGAGCGCGGTGAGCGAGCCCTTGCCGGCGGCGTCGCCCATCTTGGCGGCGCGCTCGAGCAGGCGCGAGTGGAGGTAGAACACGTCGCCCGGATAGGCCTCACGGCCCGGCGGGCGGCGCAGCAGCAGCGACATCTGGCGGTAGGCCACCGCCTGCTTCGACAGGTCGTCATAGACGATCACGGCGTGCATGCCGTTATCGCGAAAGTACTCGCCCATGGCGCAGCCGGCGAACGGCGCGATGAACTGCATCGGTGCGGCGTCCGAGGCGGTGGCGGCGATGACGATGGAGTATTCCATCGCGCCCTGGTCCTCCAGCACCTTCACGAACTGGGCGACGGTGGAGCGCTTCTGGCCGATGGCGACGTAGACGCAGTAGAGCTTGGCGTTCTCGTCGGTGCCCGAATGGGCCGGCTTCTGGTTCAGGATGGTGTCGAGGGCGATGGCGGTCTTGCCGGTCTGGCGGTCGCCGATGATCAGCTCGCGCTGGCCGCGGCCGACGGGGATCAGGGCGTCGATCGCCTTGAGGCCGGTGGCCATCGGCTCGTGCACGGACTTGCGCGGGATGATGCCCGGGGCCTTCACGTCGACGCGGCGGCGCTCGGTCGACTGGATCGGGCCCTTGCCGTCGATCGGGTTGCCGAGGCCGTCGACCACGCGGCCGAGCAGGCCCTTGCCGACCGGCACGTCGACGATGGCGCCGGTGCGCTTGACGGTCTGGCCTTCCTTGATCTCGCGGTCGGAGCCGAAGATCACGACGCCGACATTGTCCTGCTCGAGGTTGAGGGCCATGCCGCGCACGCCCGACTCGAACTCGACCATCTCACCGGCCTGGACGTTGTCGAGGCCGTAGACGCGGGCGATGCCGTCGCCGACCGCGAGCACCTGCCCGACTTCCGTGACTTCGGCCTCCTGGCCGAAATTCTTGATCTGCTCTTTCAGGATCGCGGAGATCTCGGCGGCGCGGATGTCCATCGTCGGGCCTCTTTAAAGGTCGGGTGCGTGTCTGTTCGGGTGTCGGGTCGGTTCCGCGAGGGTTTTCAAAACCCTCAGCGGGCTTCCCGCATGGCGAGACGGATGCTGTTGAGCTTGGTCCGGAGCGAGGCGTCGACCATGCGCGAGCCCATCTTGACGACGATGCCGCCGATCAGGCTCGGGTCGATGTGGAGGTCGATGTCGACCTCGCTCTTGGCGACGTCGCGCAGCGAGGCCTTGATCTCCTCGATCACCGCGTCCGAGGGCTTTTCGGCGACGCGGACCTCGGCGCGGACGATGCCCTTGGCCTCGCGCACCTTCTCGCGATAGGCGCGGATCATGTCCGGCAGGGCGAAAAGGCGGCGGTTGGCGGCCGCGAGCTTGATGAAGTTGGCGGCGAGCCCCGC
>NZ_BPRD01000193.1 GCF_022179745.1 Methylorubrum podarium | reverse complement strand
GCGCTCCACCGCCTCGCGCAGGGGCTCGACCGCCACCGCCATGTGGTGGCCGTTGGCGTGGATCAGCCGGTCGGCGTCGAGCATCAGCCCGACATGGCCCTTCCAGAACACGAGGTCGCCGCGCTGCAGCCCGTCGAGCCCCGGCGCCAGGGGGGTGCCGAGCGCCCGCTCCTGCTGGTCGGCGTCGCGCGGGCAGGGCCGCCCCGCATTTTGCAGGCAGAGCTGCACGAGGCCCGAGCAATCGAGGCCGAGGCTGGTGCGCCCGCCCCAGAGATAGGGCGTCCCGACGAGCCGCTCGGCGGTGGCGGCGAAATCCGGTTCGGCGGTCCCGAGCGCGACGGCATGGCCGGCAAAGACGAAGCCGCCCCGCGCGAGCCGCCAGTACTCGCCCTCGCGCGCCTCCGCCGCGAAGGCCGCGCCGAGGCTCAGATGGGCGAGATGCGGCCGCTTCAGGTCGGGCGCCGGGTAGACGAAGGTGCGCAAGGCGGCGACCCGATGGGTCGGTGCCGGATCGGCGGGCCCGAGCGCCTCAGCCGGCAGGTAGCCGACATAGCCGTCGCGGGTGAACTGAACCCAGGCGAAGCCGTCGCGGGTCTCATAGACCGTCACCGCGTCGCCCATCACCGCCTCGGTGTCGAGCCCGGCATCCGGGCGCGGCGCGCGGCGCAGGGGGGCGGAGGGCAGGACGACCCGCGCCGCCTCGCCTTCGACGTAGCGCTCGGCCGCGACGACGCCCTTCAAGCGGATGTCGGCGAGGTCGGGCCGGGCCGGGGTGAGGCGGGGATCAAGGGTGTCTGGCATCGCGGAGCCGTGCCTGACGCAGGATCGGGGCGGGATTCGGGATGGATGGTCTTTTCGCACGGGCGAATTTCGGCAGGCACGGATCGATCTCGGAGCCGCGCCCCCCTGTGCTGCGCCGCCGCGACATTTTGACCATCGCCGGCCGTCCACGCCGGGCGGGCTCGTCAACGAATGTGCTGGCGCCGCTCCGGATCGGCGCGCATCCTGCATGCTCGACGAGCGGGGCGTCCGCCCGGCAGCCATGCGGCCGGCGGTCCGTCACGTCCGATGTGTGTGCAATGCACAAACCGGATGGGCCGTCCTATGATCGGTGCATGAAGACCGCGAGTCGTGCCGTGAAGAAAACCCCCAAGAGCTTCCAGGATCTGCCTCCGATCCGGGTGCGGCGCGAGCCGCCCACGGTGGCCGAGGCGGTCGCCGCCGCCCAGGACCTCGCCGACGACGTCGAGCAGCAGGTGGAGATCGCTTGCGGGCTGATCGGCCTCGGCCCGGACGAGGTGCGCCCTCACGTGGTCGCCGCCGCCAAGGCCGCGGCACGCCCGTCGCACCGGCCGCAGGAGCAACGCATCCTGGCGCCGACGAGCCCGAACCGCGCGCCGCCGCGCGCCGTCATCGTCGAGCGCCGCAGCCGCCCGACGGTGGTGGTCGAGCGCCGCAGCCGGCCCCTCGACCCGCGCCGCTGACGGTTACCAGGCAAGTTACCAGGGCAGCGTCTCGCCCCGATAATCGAGGAAGGCGAGATCGGTCCGGCCGGCCCTCGCCTCGATCACGTCCGCCAGCCCGGCCGCGCTCGTCGCCACGTCGAGGTCGGCGCCCTCGCCGCCCATATCGGTGGCGACCCAGCCCGGATGCAGCAGCAGCACGCCGAAATCGCGGTCGGCGTGGCGCGCCGCGAAGCTCCGGGCATGGGTGTTCAGCGCCGCCTTGCTCGCACGGTAGTTTTCCCAGCCGCCCTCGGTGTTGAGGGCCACGCTGCCGAGCACCGAGGACATGAAGGCGAGCGTGCCGCCGGGCGCCAGCCTCGCGCGAAACGCTTCCGCGAACAGGATCGGGCTCACCGCATTGGTGAGGTACACCTTCGCGTGGACCGCTCGCGACACGGCGGAGAGCGGCCGGTCCGCCTCGATCAGAACGCCGGCCACGACGAAGATCAGATCGAATCTTTTGTGGCCCAGGCGCCCGTGCAGGGCCGCGACGGCGGCATCGTCGTCGATATCCACCGTCTCGACCTGCACGCCTTCCGCCGCGAGACGTTCGAGGCTGGGCGCGGGACCGCGCCGGGTCGCCGTGACCTGCCAGCCGCGCCGCAGAAACGTCTCGGCGAGGCCGAGACCGATCCCGCGGGAGGCGCCGACGATCAGGGCGTGTTTTTGTGAGTCAGGCATGGTGATCGCCTCGCTGTGGAGCGTCGTCTTCGTCCGAAAGCCGGCAGCGATCTCTCGGGACGATTCAGCCGAGTTCCGCACCAATCGAGGGACCGTCAAGCGCTCCCTTTAGGGCCGCATGGAGCTTCGGAAGATGCTCGGCGCCCACGAGAAGCTCCGCGAGCGTGAAGCGGCGGGGCTTGGCCGCCGGTTCGCCTGACCGTGTCGGAACGGCCTCGCCGATGTTCCTGTCCTCCACGCGCTTCGCCATGATACGCCCCCTGCAGCCGCGGCGACCACGATGACACGCTCGGACCTGCCGGGCGAGCCGCCTCAATCCCCCGTCTGCACCGTCCAGGTCGCGTGGCGCACCTCGGGCCGCTTCTCCAGATCGGCCACCACGGCGTCGAGGTCCTTGGAATGGACCGTCGTCGCGGTGAGCGTGGCGATGACATCGACGGTGGTCTCGCCGCGCTCCTCCACCTCCGTCGTGCCGACGGGGTAGTCCGCGGCCTCCAGGCGCTCCACCAGCAGGTCGCGGGCGAGGCCGGCGGACTCGGCCGGCACCGTCACCTGTACCTCGTAGGTCGCCTCCGTCGCGCTCTCGTCGATGGGGATGCGGTCGATGATGTTGACGAGCGGGCGCAGCAGCGTGTTGCCGGCGAGCACCGCGATGGTGACGAAGCAGGCCTCCAGCGGCATGTCGGCCCCGGCGAAGGCACCCACCGCCGCCGCGCACCAGAGGGTCGCGGCGGTGTTGAGGCCGCGCACGTTCATCCCCTCCTTCATGATGACGCCCGCGCCGAGGAAGCCGATACCGGAAACGACGTAGGCGACGACCCGGGTCGCCCCCTCGCCGCCGGTCAGGCGCATGCCGAGATCGACGAAGGCGGCGGCGCCCAGCGCCACCAGCACGGCGGTGCGCAAGCCCGCGCTGCGCTGCCGATACTGCCGCTCGACCCCGATCAGGGTGCCGAGGCCGAAGGCGACCGCGAGGCTGATGCCGGTGTTCAAGGCTTCGGGCGTGGGAAAGGGAAAGGGGCCGGGCATCGAACCGTTCGGGGACCTTTTCGGGATCGCGGGGTTTCCCCGCTGTCGCACGAGCGTGACAGTTGCGTGACGCGACCTCACCGTTCCGCCCGCGCGCGGCGATGTGCGGTCAATTTGCCCAGGGCAAGCGGTGGGAGGCGGGATTGACGCGGCGACCGGGCAACGGGCACACCGGCAAGATTGTGGGAGCCATAAGAAAAACCCACGCGGAGGAGATGCGGATGCGGCAGGATCGTTCGCCTGCGACGGGCGCCGAAGCGCGACCGGCGCGCGGGATGCCGGCAGGGGCGCGCGCATGAGCGTCGAGGCACTCGCCCGGCCGGCGGCGGAGGCGGCGCCGGTGCGCGACCGCATCCTCCAGCTCCGCGACGGACTGAGCCACGGCCTGATCGGCGCCGACAAGCTGGTCGAGCGCCTGCTGATCGGGCTGCTGACCGGCGGCCACCTGCTGATCGAGGGCGCACCGGGGCTCGCCAAGACCCGCGCGGTCAAGCGCCTGTCGGACGGGCTCGACGGCTCCTTCGCCCGGGTGCAATGCACGCCCGACCTCATGCCCGCGGACCTCACCGGCACCACGGTCTGGCGCCAGGATGCGGGCACCTTCGAGTTCCTGCCCGGCCCCCTGTTCCACTCTCTGATCCTCGTGGACGAGGTGAACCGCGCCCCGCCCAAGGTGCAGTCGGCCCTGCTGGAGGCGATGGCGGAGGGGCAGATCACGGTCTCCGGCCACACCCACCGCCTGCCCGACCCCTTCATGGTGGTGGCGACGCAGAACCCGATCGAGCACGCGGGCACCTTCCCGCTGCCCGAGGCGCAGCTCGACCGCTTCCTGCTCCACGTCGTCGTCGAGATGCCGGACGAGGCCTCCGAGCGCCGCATCCTCGACCTCGTCGAGGGCGAGCTGAACCACCACGCCGAGGCGATGCCGGTGAAGCTGTCGGTCGCCGAGGTGATCGCCGCCCGCGAGGCCGCGCTCGCCACCTACGTCTCGCCGGCCCTCAAGGACTATCTCGTGCGGCTCGTGGCCGGCACCCGCGGCGACAGCGTCGCGCCGGAGCTGCGCGCGGCGATCGAGCACCCGGCCTCGCCGCGCGGAACGCTGGCGCTGATGGTGGCCGGCAAGGCGCGGGCCTACCTGCACGGCCGCGACCACGTCGTGCCCGAGGATATTTCCGAATTGGCCGCCGACGCCCTCTCGCACCGCATCGGCCTGACCTGGCGCGCGGCGGCCGAGGGGCGCACCACGCGGGGCATCGTCGGCGGGCTGGTCGAGCGGACGCGGGCGCTGTAGCCGCCATGACCGCGAGCGCGGCCCCATCGAGCGACCCGAGCGACCCGTCCGGTGCCCCCGGCATCCATCTCTCCGGCGCCGGGCTGATGAGCCTGCGCCATCTCGCCCGGCGCGGCGTCTCGCCCTCGACCCGCACCATCGCCGGCCTGCCGGGGGGCATCGTCACGCGCAAGCGCGGGCGCGGCTCGGAGCCGGACGACGTGCGGCCCTGGTCCGAGGGCGACGACCGCCGCTTCATCGACCGCAACGCCACCGCCCGCACCGGCGAGCTGCACGTGCGCACCCATCACGACGAGCGTGACCGCGCCGTGGTGCTGCTCGCCGACTTCCGGCCCTCGATGCTGTTCGGCACCCGCCGGGCGCTCCGCTCGGTCGCGGCGGCGGAGGCGTTGGCGCTGCTCGGCTGGCGCATCGTCGGCGATGGCGGGCGCATCGGCCTGATCGCCGCGGGGGCAGGCGAGCCGTCGGTGGTGCGCCCGGCCGGCGGCGAGCGGGCGATGACCGCCGTCACCGGGGCGATGGCCCACGCCCACGCCGCGGCGCTGGCGAACCCGGCGGCGGACGACCCGCCGCTCACCGACACCCTGGCGCTCGCCCGCTCGCTGCTGCCCTCCGGCGGGCACCTCGTCGTCGCGAGCGCCCTCGACG
Source organism: Methylorubrum podarium (assembly GCF_022179745.1). Lineage (GTDB taxonomy): Bacteria > Pseudomonadota > Alphaproteobacteria > Rhizobiales > Beijerinckiaceae > Methylobacterium > Methylobacterium podarium. Next base: position 2,546 of record NZ_BPRD01000193.1, on the reverse strand, counting down.
CGCCGGGGCCGGATTTCGAGAGCCTGATCACCGCGCTCGCCGAGCGGCTCTCGATCCGCCTGCTGCTGGTCAGCGACGCCTTCGAGCGGGTGCGCCCGGCCGGCTTCTACCCCTACGCCCTGCCGGACGGACACCGCGGCACCGTCCAGGCCCGCCGCGGGGCGCCGGCCGTGGCGGAGGTCGATCCGCGCCTCGCCCGCCTTCACGCCTGCGGCATCGAGGGCCTGCGCATCGATGTCGAGGCCGGGCCGGAGAGCTACGCCCCGCTGATGGAGCGGCTCGATGCGGTGCTGTGAGACGCGCTTCCCCCTCCCCCCTGTGGGGAGGGGCCAGGGGTGGGGGTGGTTCAGAAGACACCGCTTCGCCTCATCCTGCGCCACCCCCACCTCCAACTCCTCCCCACAAGGGGGAGGAGAGCGGGTGCAGCGATCATGACGCCCCCCGACCTCTCCGCCCTGCGCGGCCTGCACCTCCCCACCGGGGGCAGCGCCGCGGTGCAGCCCGAGATGGTGGCCGCCATCGTCGTCGGCTTCGGCCTCGCGCTGCTCGTCGGCGGGATCCGCCTCCTCCGGGCGCGGCGCGGCGCCTCTCTGCGCCGGGCCGCCCTGCGCGAGCTGGCGCTCGCCGCCCGGCTCGAGCCCGAGGCCCGGCGCGTCGCGCAGGCCCGTCTCCTGCGCCGCGTGGTCCGCACGCTGAAGGGCGAGGAGGCGGCGCGCAGCCGCGGCCCCGCCTGGGCCGCGACGCTCGATGCCACCTTCGGCACCGACTTCTTCCGCAACGGCCCCGGCCGCGTCTTCGCCGACGACCTCTATCGACGGCCGGACGCCGTCGATCCCGCGGCCATCGATGCCGGCCTCGGCCGCATGCTCTCGCAGATCCGGGCCTGACCCCCGATGCCCGCCTGGATCACCGCCCTCGCCTCCGCCTTCGACTTCGCGACGCCACTCGCCCTGCTGCTCCTGCCCCTGCCGCTGGCCGCCCGGCTGATCCCGCCGGAGCGCGAGGGCGGCAGCGGGGCGCTCCGCGTCCCGCCCTCCCTCGTCCTCGGCGCGGAGCGGACCGAGAGCATCGCCGCCCGCGGCCGGCGGCGGCTCTGGCTCATCGGCACGCTCTGGGTCGCGCTCGTGGTCGCGCTCGCCGGTCCCCGTCTCGTGCTGCCCGCCACCGCGTTGCCCGCCTCGGCCCGCGAGATCGTGCTCGCCCTCGACCTTTCGGGCAGCATGGAGCGCAAAGACTTTTCCCTTGACGGCGAGACGGTGAGCCGGCTCGCCGCGGTGAAGCGGGTCGGCGCCGAGTTCATCCGCCGCCGGGCCGGCGACCGCATCGGCCTCGTCGAATTCGCCGATCAGGCCTACGTCGCCGCGGCCCCGACCTTCGACACGGCGGCCGTCGCCCGCACCCTGGAGGAGGCGACGATCGGCCTCGTCGGGCGCTCCACCGGCATCGGCGACGGGCTCGGCCTCGCCCTCAAGCGCCTCGCCCCGGCCCAGGTCGCGGCCGCCGACGGCGAGGGGCCGCCCCCATCCCGCGACAAGGTCGTGGTGCTGCTCTCGGACGGCGCGAACAATGCCGGCCAGACCGCGCCGAAGGACGTGGCGGCTTTGGCCAAAGAGCTCGGCGTGCGCGTCTACACCATCGCGCTCGGCCCGATCGACATGGCCGACAACCCCAACAACGAGCAGGACGTGGTCGATGTCGAGACCCTGCGGGCCATGGCCGAGACCAGCGGCGGCCGGGCGTTCCGGGTGAAGACCACCGACGATCTCGAGAGCGTGGCGAACGCCATCGACGAGCTGGAGGGCGGGCGCGCCAAGGCGCCGCCGCTGCCCCTGCGGCGCGACCTCTGGCCCTGGCCGGCGGCGCTGGCCTTCCTCTGCGCCTGCGGGCTCCTGGCGACGCGGCGCAGGACATGATCGGGCCAATCGCATGATCGAAACGCTCACCCTCCTGCGCCCGCTCTGGTTCCTCGCGCTGCCCGTGGTGGCGGTGCTGGCCCTGCGCGCCGCGTGGCGCTCGGCGCCGCTCGGCGACTGGAGCAAGGCGGTCGATCCCCACCTGATGGCGCTCTACGCCCGCCGCGGTGCCCTGCTCGGCGGGCGGCGGCAGGCCAACCTCGCCGCCGCGCTCGCCGCCGGCATCCTGGCCCTGGCCCTCACCGGTCCGGCGGTCGAGCGCCCGGAGGCCGCGACCTTCCGCAACCTCGACGCCACGGTGGTCGTGCTTGACCTCTCCCGCTCGGTCACCGAGGGCGGGCGCTTCAAGGAGGCACGGCAGGCGGCGCAGGCGGTGGCCGAGGCCGCGGGCACCCGCTCGCTGGCGCTGATCGTCTACGCCGGCGACGCCTACACCGCGCTCTCGCCCACCAACGACCGCGACAGCCTCGCCACCACCCTGTTCGCCCTTGACGCCGACACCGTGCCCGACCGGGGCAGCCACCCGGAGCGCGGTCTGGCTCTCGCCCGCCGGACGCTGGCCGAAGCGAATGTCGTTGCCGCCGACGTGGTGCTGATCTCCGACGGCGACGGCATCGGCCAGGCCGCCGAGCG
>NZ_BPRD01000192.1 GCF_022179745.1 Methylorubrum podarium | reverse complement strand
GCCGCCGCCATCCGCGCGCGGGAGGCGCGGGACGGGGCGGAGCGTGTGCCGATCGTGGCCCTCACCGCCCACGTGGTCGGCGACGGCGCCGAGTCCTGGCAGGCGGCGGGGATGGACGGCATGCTCGCCAAGCCGTTCACCCTGGCGCAACTCGGCGCGCTGCTGGCGCGGCACCTCGAGGCCGAGACCGGCGACGCGCCGGCGGTGGTCGTCTCATCCGAGGCGCCGCGGGTGTCGGAGGAGGCGCTGCTCGATGCGCCGACGATCGCCAACCTGGAAGAACTCGGCGACCGGGACTTCCTGGAGCGGATCCTCCGGCTCTACCTCGCCCAGGCGCCCCAGGCGCTCCGAGACCTCGACACCGCCCTCGCGCGGGGCGACGCCCCGGCCGTGTCCCGCGCCGCCCACGGCCTCAAGTCGATGAGCGCCAATATCGGTGCGGTGCAGGTGAAGGATCGGGCCGGTGCGATCGAGCGGGCCGCGCGCGACGGCGCTCTGGCCGGCCTCGCCGATTTGGCGTCGGATCTCGACGGCCTGCTCACTCGCACGGTGGGCGCGCTCCACCTCCGCCTCGGGGTGCCCGCCGAGGGCGCACCGGAGCAGGCCGTGGCGACACTTGGCATGCTCGAAGCCTGCTGAAGGTCGGGCGGGCGCGGCACAGCCGGCGCCGCGCCGGTCTCGTTCCGCGTCAGGGCCGAACCGGCCGCGACGGGCCGAGCCGACACGGTCGCCGACGTCGATCGATCGAACAGCGGTGTCGGACGGTCACGGGTCGATCCGTTCTGTGCCGCTTCCCGTCACCGGGGGCCGCGGAGCGGACCGCGGGATGACCGTGGTGGGGACCGAACCGAGCCAACCAGCCGGAAACCGGATCATGCGCGATCCGGTCGATCGCTCAGGCCTTTCCTTTGTCTTTGCGCGGCGAAGCCGTGGCGATGACGAGATTGGGCGTCATCGCGGAGGCGGTGCGGCCCTTCGGCGGCACTCCGGACGGAAAGGGGAGGGCAACTTTTCTTGCGCGAACCCGATGAACTCGGGTAGAACTTTTGCGATCGAGCGCAAAACACGGAACAAATTTCCGGAAAAGCTCGGCTATACCATGCATATACCCACCGGACACGGGCGGATGACATGGCGGACGCGATCGACAGGCGCGGTTTCCTGAAACTCTCGGCCGCTTTGGCCGCCGGCTCCGCGGCCGGCTTCTCCTGCGTCGAGGTGGCGCGCGCCGCGCCTCCCGAGATCCCCACCGTCGACACGCTCAGCCTGCGCGTCCTGATCGACTCGGCGCACGACCAGTTCCTGAAGCCCGCCACCGTCCAGGGCGTGTTCCACCAGCCGCCCGGCAACGGTCGCGGCGCCGATTACCGCAAGGTGCTGCACAATCAGTGGGGTCTGTCGCTCTTCGCGGAATCGAAGGCCGCGGGAGAGGCCCGCACGATCCTGCTCGATTTCGGCTACAGCCCCGAGGCGCTGCTCAACAACATCGAGATCCTGAAGGTCGATCCGACCAAGATCGATGCCTTGATCGTCAGTCACGGCCACCACGACCATTACGGCGGCCTGACCGGCTTCCTCGACCGCTACCGCGACACGCTCTCGCCGGACCTGAAGCTCTATGCCGGCGGCGAGGACAATTTCTGCCATCGCCTGAGCCCGGTCGGCGCGACCGGCCAGTTCACCGATTTCGGCCAGCTCGACCGGCGCGAACTCGCCGCCCGGCGGGTCGCGACCGTGCTGTGCGAGGCGCCGACCGTGGTCGCCGGCCACGCCTTCACCACCGGCCAGATCAAGCGCTCCTCGATCGAGCGCGTCCTGCCCAACACCTTCGTCGAGCGCGGCATCAAGGACGGTCTCGGCTGCGACGCCACCCACTATTCGCCGGCCGAGTTGCAGGGGAAGATCATCCCCGACGAGCATGTCCACGAGCACGCCACCTGCTTCAACGTGAAGGGCAGGGGGCTCGTGGTGATCTCGTCCTGCGGCCATGTCGGCATCGTCAACTCGGTGCGGCAGGCGCAGGCCGTCTCGGGGGTCGAGAAGGTTCACGCCATCGTCGGCGGCTTCCATCTCGGTCCGGCGCCGAAGGAGTACCTGACCCAGGTCGTCGGCGAGATCCGCGCGCTCGAGCCCGACGTCGTGATCCCGATGCATTGCAGCGGCCTGAACTTCGCCCTCGAAGCGCAGGCGCAGATGCCCGACCACGTCATCGTCCCGACCACCGGCAGCCGGCTGACCTTCGGTGCGTAGACGCGTGCCGGCCGCACTCCTGCTGGGCCTCTTGGGGCTCGGCATGGGGCTCGGCATGGGGCTCGGCATGGGAGCCGACTCGGGGCTCGGCCCGGCCCGGGCCGAGGAACCGCCGCGCTCGGCCGCCGAACTGATGGACGTGCTGATGTGGAACCGCGAGCCGGTCGGCGGCCCGTTCGCGCTGGTCGATCAGCACGGGCGCCCCCGCACCGAGGCGGATTTCCGCGGCAAGCTCGTGATCCTCACCTTCGGCTACACCGGCTGCCCCGATGTCTGCCCCACCGACCTGATGGAGATCGCCCGCGCGCTCACCCTGCTCGGCGAGGCGGGCGAGGCGATCCAGCCCGTCTTCATCACCCTCGACCCGACCCGGGACACGGCCGCCCTGCTCGCGGAATTCGTGCCGAGCTTCCATCCCCGCCTGATCGGGCTCACCGGCAGCGAGGCCGCGATCCGGCGGGCGGCCGACGCCTACAAGGTGTTTTACCGGCGGGCCGAGGGCGCCGACGCGATCGAGCACTCGGCCTTCGTCTACCTGCTGGATCGATCGGGCGCCTATCTCGGCTTCTTCCCGCCCGGCACCTCGGCCGAGCGGATGCTGACGATCATCCGGCCGCATCTCGGCGCGCGCTGAGCGGGCACGTCCGCCCGCTTCACGACGATGTGACCGGACCGGTCGCGCGGCCGCGGCTTCCGCCCGCCGCCGCGACGCAACGCATGTTAAAAACTTTTCCCACGGTCACGCTTCCGCCGCCAGAACGCGGCTATGAGCCTACCCGGACCGTCGGCGGGTGAGCCGCGCACAGGATGCGCGGCGCGCCAGGCCGGCGCTCGAAGAACTCGGTCGGGTCGAGGCCGCGATGGACGCGCACCACTCTGGAAACATCGACGGGCGCCGCGCCTCGGGCCGCCGCAGCGCCATGCTCTCGGTCGCCGCCTGGCTGCTCCCCGTGCTCGCCCTGGTCGTCGCGGTCATCGTCTTCCCGCACCAGGCGCGGCAGGCGCTCGACACAGCCCTCGGCGCCCTCGGCGCCCTCGGCCTCTCCGGCCGGGACGAGGCGGCGGCGGGCGCGGGCAAGCGATCCGCCGACGACGCGCGGGTCTTCCACCCGACGCCGGAACAGCGCGCGACCATGGCGATCCGGCCCGTCGCCACGCGGTCGTTCCGGCCCGAGAGTTCGGCCGAGGGGCGCATCGCCCTCAACGAGGACGACAACGTACCGGTCGCCTCCCCCTATTCCGGCCGCGTGACCCGGGTGCAGGTCCGCGCCGGCCAGGAGGTGAAGGCGGGCGACCTCCTGCTGACGCTGGAGGCCACCGACATGGTCCAGGCCCAGAACGACTATCAGGCGGCGTTGAACACCCTGCAGAAGCAGCAGGCGCTGCTGAAGCTGGACCAGACCATCGCCGCCCGCCAGCAGGAGCTGTTCGCCGCCCGCGCCGTGGCGCTCAAGGATTATCAGGCGGCCCAGAACGACGTGATCGCCGCGCAGAGCGACCTGAAGACCGCCGAGGCGGCGCTCGACGCCGTGAAGAGCCGCCTGCGCCTCCTCGGCAAGACCGACGCCGAGATCGCCGCCTTCGAGAAGAGCGGGCGCCTCAGCTCCGACGTCGAGATCCGCGCCCCGATCGCCGGCACCATCGTGCAGCGCAAGGTCGGCGTCGGCCAGTATCTCTCCGCGTCGAGCGACCCCGCCTTCGTCATCGGCGATCTCTCGACGGTCTGGCTCGTCGCCAACGTCCGCGAGAGCGAGGTGCCGAAGATCCGTCTCGGTCAGACCGTGGAGGCGCGGGTGGCGGGCTTCGGCGACCGGGTGTTCAAGGCGCGTATCGACTACATGGCCGCGAGCCTCGATCCGGCCACGCGCCGGCTCGCCGTGCGCAGCGAGGTCGAGAACGCGGATCAGGTTCTGCGGCCGGAGATGTTCGCCACCTTCACGATCCTCACCGGCCCGCCGGAGCCCTCGCCCGCCGTGCCCCTCGACGCGATCGTCCACGAGGGGGGCAAGGCCCATCTCTGGGTCGCCCGGCCCGACGGCGCGGTCGTCGCCCGCCCGGTCCGGATCGGCCTCGTCAACGGCGAGACCGCGCAGATCGTCGAGGGCTTGGCGGCCGGCGAGGAGATCGTCACCCGCGGCGCCCTGTTCATCGACCGCGCCGCCTCCGGCGACAAGGCGTCGTAGGAGCGGGCGGCGATGAACAGCCTGATCGTCTTCGCCCTGCGCCAGCGCTTGCTGGTCTTCCTCGGCTTCGTGATGATGCTCGCCCTCGGCTACACGAGCTTCCTCCAGCTCAATGTCGAGGCCTATCCCGATCCGGTGCCGCCGCTGGTCGACGTGATCACCCAGAATCCGGGCCAGTCGGCGGAGGAGATCGAGCGCTACATCACGATCCCGATCGAGGTGCAGCTCGCCGGCATCCCGAACGCGCAGGTGGTGCGGACGATCTCGCTGTTCGGTCTCTCCGACGTGAAGGTGCAGTTCAACTACGAGTACACCTACGAGGAGGCGCTTCAGCGCGTCCTCAACCGCCTGTCGCAGCTTGCCCCGCTGCCGAACGGAGCCCAGCCGCAGATCTCCCCGACGAGCCCGGTCGGCGAGATCATGCGCTACAAGCTCGTCGGGCCGCCGGGCTTCTCTTCGACCGACATGAAGACCCTGCAGGATTGGGTGCTGCAGCGTCGGTTCAAGGCGATCCCCGGCGTCATCGACGTGACGGCCTTCGGCGGCCGGGCCAAGGAATACGAGATCGCCGTCGACCTGCCCCGGCTGCAGGGGCTGGGGATGACCCTGGTCCAGCTCGTCAACGCGCTCAACAATTCCTCGATCAATGTCGGCGGCCAGACGCTGAACGTCGGCGAGCAGTCGGCGGTGGTGCGCGGCATCGGCCTGATCCGCGACATGGACGACATCCGCGACACCATGCTGACGCAGGTGAACGGCGTGCCGGTGCTGGTGCGCGACGTGGCGGAGGTGCGCGTCTCGAACGCGCCGCGCCTCGGCATCGTCGGGGAGGGCGACGACCCGGACGTGGTCGAGGGCATCGTCCTAATGAGCCGCGGCGGCCAGAGCCTGCCGACGCTCCAGCGGGTCGAGGCCGAGATCGAGCGGATCAACGGCTCGACCATCCTGCCGCCGGGCGTGCGGATCGCGCGCATCTACGACCGCTCGGAGCTGATCCGGACCACCACCCACACGGTGCTGCACAACCTCGTCTTCGGCGTGATCCTGGTGTTCACGGTGCAGTGGCTGTTCCTCGGGAGCTTGCGCAGCGCGATCATCGTGGCGGCGACGATCCCCTTCGCCCTCGGCTTCGCGATCCTGATCCTGGTGCTGCGCGGCGACTCGGCCAACCTGCTGTCGCTCGGCGCGATCGATTTCGGCCTGATCGTCGACGCCACCGTGATCATGGTCGAGAACATCTTCCGGCATCTCGCCGAACCCGAGCACGGGGAGGGGCGGCCCGCGCCCGGCGGCCTGACCGGCCGGCTCGGCACCATCGCCCTCGCCGGCGCCGAGGTGAACCGGGCGATCTTCTTCTCGGCCACCATCATCATCGTCGGCTTCCTGCCGCTGTTCACGATGACCGGCGTCGAGGGGCACATCTTCGGGCCGATGGCCAAGACCTACGCCTACGCGCTGGTCGGCGGCCTGCTCGCCACCTTCACGGTCTCGCCCGCGCTCTCGGCGATCATCCTGCCCAAGCGGGTGGAGGAGCGCGACACGCTGATCGTGCGCGTCCTGCGGTTCGGACACAGGCTCGTCCTGACCCTCGGCCTGCGCCACCGCGTCCTCGCCCTCGGCGTCGTCGCGGCGATCCTGGCGGTGTCCGGGCTCGCCGCGCGCAACCTCGGCCTCGAATTCCTGCCGCGGCTGGAGGAGGGCAACCTCTACGTCCGCGGCACCATGCCGGCCTCGGTCTCGCTGGAGACCGGCAACGCCTACGTCCAGCGCCTGCGCAAGATCTTCCAGGAGGTGCCGGAGGTGGTCAACGTGATCTCGCACCAGGGCCGGCCCAACGACGGCACCGACGCCACCGGCTTCTTCAACGTCGAGATCCTCGCGCCCCTGAAGCCCCTCGACCAATGGCCCAAGGGCCTCGACAAGGAGACGCTGATCCGCGACCTGTCGAAGCGTCTCGACGCGGAGTTTCCCGGCATCGAGTTCAACTTCTCGCAGTACATCGAGGACAACGTCCAGGAGGCGGCCTCGGGGGTGAAGGGCGAGAACTCGGTCAAGATCTACGGCAGCGACCTCGCCGAGATCACCCGCACCGCCAACGCCGTGAAGGCGGCGCTCGCCAGCGTGCCCGGCATCACCGACCTGGCGGTGTTCGAATCCCTCGGCCAGCCGACCGTCGAGATCGACGTCGACCGCCGCAAGGCCGCCCGCTTCGGCCTCTCCATCGGCGACGTGAACACCACGGTCGCGGCGGCGATCGGCGGCCAGACTGCGGGCGACCTCTACGAGTACGGCTCGGACCGTCACTTCCCGATGCGGGTGCGGCTCGCCCCCCAGTACCGCTCCTCGCTGGACACGATCCGCAGCATCACCGTCGGGGCGCCGAACCCGAATGGCGGCGTGGTGCAGGTGCCGCTCTCGGAGATCGCGACCGTCGCGATGGTCTCGGGCGCGGCCTTCATCTACCGCGAGAACCAGGAACGCTACATCCCGGTGAAGTTCTCGGTGCGCGGGCGCGATCTCGGCGGCGCGGTGCTGGAGGCGCAGGCCCGGGTCGCCGAGACGGTGACGCTGCCCTCCGGCTACCACCTCGAATGGGTCGGGCAGTTCACCAACCTGAAGGAAGCGGTCGCCCGACTGAGCGTGGTGGTGCCGATCACCTTAGGCCTGATCGCGCTGCTCCTGTTCGTCAACTTCTCGTCCGTCACCGACATGCTGCTCACGCTCTCGGTGATCCCGATGGCGATGATCGGCGGCATCTTCGCCCTGTTCTTCACGGGGACGCCGTTCTCGATCTCGGCGGCGATCGGCTTCATCGCCCTGTTCGGGATCTCGACGATGGAGGGCGTGATCCTGCTCGCCTACTACAACCAGCTCCTCGACGAGGGCTGGGAGCGGGCGGAGGCCGTCCGCCACGCCTCGATCGTGCGGATGCGGCCGGTGATGATGACCTGCGTGGCGGCCTGCGTCGGCCTCCTGCCCGCGGCGATCTCCACCGGCATCGGATCGCAGGTGCAGAAGCCCCTGGCGCTGGTGGTGGTCGGGGGCATCCTGCTCGCCCCGAACCTGATCCTCGTGGTCCTGCCGGTGCTGATCTCCCTGTTCTCCCGCCGCCGGCCGAACGACAGGGCCGTGCCGGCCGCAAACCGGGTTGCCGCGTGATGGGTCGTCGGAAGCGGAACGCCGTCGCCGGCCTGAGCGTGGCCGGCCTGAGCTTGGCCGGTCTCTGCGGCGCGCTCGGCGGCTGCATGGTCGGGCCGGACTATCGCCCGCCCGCCGATCCGCCGGTCACCCGCTACACCCCGGAGCCCCTGAAGAACCCGAGCGCCGCCGACGCGATCCGGACGCAGCAGGGCGGCTCGGCGGATCAGAGCTTCGTGCCGGGCGCCGACATCCCGGGCCGGTGGTGGACCCTGTTCCGCTCGAAGAAGCTGAACCGCCTGGTCGAGGAGGCGCTGGCCAATAACCCGACGCTGGATGCGGCGCAGGCGTCTCTCCGCATCGCGCAGCAGAACGTTCTGGCCCAGCGCGGAACGCTGTTCCCGACGCTCACCGCCAACCCGCAGGCGCTCGGCGCCCGGGCGCCGGGACTCGACCTGCAATCCCCCCTGCAGGACCAGAACCAGTACCTCTACAGCCTGTACACGCCGCAGGTGACCGTCGCCTTCAACCCGGACGTGTTCGGGGGCAACCGCCGCCAGATCCAGGCGCTGGAGGCCGAGGCCGAGAACCAGCGCTTCCAGCTCGAGGCGGCGTATCTCAGCCTGACCGCCAACGTCGTGACCGCCGCGATCCAGGAGGCGGCCCTGCGCGCGCAGATCGAGGCGACCAAGCGGGCGATCCAGGCGCAGACCGAGATCCTCGAACTCTACAACAAGCAGCTCAAGCTCGGGCAGATCGCCGGGGCCGACGTCGTGCAGCAGCAGGCCGCGCTCTCGCTGTCGCAGCAGCAATTGCCGCCGCTGGAGAAGCAGCTCGCGCAGCAGCGCAATTTGCTCACCGCCCTGACCGGCCGGTTCCCGAGCGACGAAGTCGCCGAGACCTTCACCCTGAGCGCGCTGCATCTGCCGACGCGCCTTCCCGTCAGCCTGCCCTCGCACCTCGTGCAGCAGCGGCCCGACGTGAAGGCCGCCGAAGCCCAGGTGAAGGAGGCGAGCGCCAACGTCGGCGTGGCGGTCGCCAACCGCCTGCCGCAATTCACCATCACGGCGACGGCGGGCTCCAGCGCCGTGCGGCTCGTCCAGCTCACCAATCCGGCGGCCGGGTTCTTCACCATCATCGGCCAAGCCACGCAGCCGATCTTCGATGCGGGCACGCTCTATCGGCGGCAGCGCGCCTCCGAGGAGACCCTGAACCAGGCGCAGGCGCAGTACCGCGCCACCGTGATCACCGCGTTCCAGAACGTCGCCGACAGCCTGCGCGCCCTCCAGTCCGACGCGAAGGCGGTGGCGGCGGCCTCCGCGGCCGAGAAGGCCACGAGCGAGAGCCTCGGCCTCGTTCGCAAGCAGTACGCGGCGGGGGCCGTCAACGCGACGCAGGTCCTGATCGCCCAGCAGAGCTACCTCTCGGCGCTCGTGACCTCGGCGGGCGCGCGGGCCACGCAGTACGCCGACACGGTCGCTCTGTTCCAGGCGCTCGGCGGCGGCTGGTGGAACCGCAGCGACGTGGCGCCCCCGCCGCCGGAGACCGATCCGGCCAAGTTCCTGTAGCCGGAGCGTCGGACGCGGCGGCGTTCCGGTACGCCCTTTTGTCATCGCTTCGCCAACGTCCGCCATGACGGGATGGGGCCGGCCCCGACGTGGTCAACCGGCCACCGTGGAACGAGGCGGCAGCGTCAGAAGCCTCTGGCCGGCCTTGATCGTTCGTCCTTCCGCAATCCCGGCGCAGGGCGCGTAGCCGCGCGGGGCCAGCATCACGATCGTCGAGCCATGCTGGAACCAGCCCATCTCCTCGCCCTTGGCGAGGGGCGCGTCGCAGGCGATCGTGCGCGGGCCGCCCTGGCGGAGATCGAGACCGATGTCGAGGAAGCGCAGGCGCACGCTCGCGACCAGGATCGCCGCGACCGCGACCAGCGTCACCGCCTCGCCCGTCGCGTCGAGCCTCAGGCGGATCGCCGCGCGCTCGTTGCGGCAGAACAGGTTCTCGATGCGCTTCAGCGCGATCGGGTTCACGTTCCACGTATCCCCGGACATGTAGGTGACGGCCTCGACGCGCCCGTCATGGGGCGCGTGGAAGCGGTGATACATGCTCGCCGTCAGCCGCAGCGTGACGAAGACGCCGTCGCGGTAGCGCTCGGCCGCCTCGGCGCTGCCGAGCAGGTCCTCCAGGCGGTAGGGGAAGCCCTTGACCTGGAACAGCCGCGTACCCTCGATCGGCCCGAAGGCGCCGACGATGGCGTCGCAGGGGCTGACCATCACGCCCGCATCCGGATCGACCGGGCGCGCACCGGGCTTCAGCTCGCGGACGAAGCAGTCGTGCAGGCTGTCGAAGCGCGTCTTGCGCGCGTCCGACAGGTCGAGATCGGAGAAGAGCCGCCACGCCCACATCGAGACGTCGCGCACCAGCGGCTGCCGGATCTGGGCAAGCCAGCCGACGAAGCGGGTCGCCAACCGGCGCGGAATCCGGTTCGTCAGGAGGAAATTCAGATCCTCGTGGCGGGCGATGCTGAGGAGGGTGGTGCGAAGCGTCATCATCCCGTGACATGCCGTTGGTTCACGCTGACCGGATGGATACTCTCGGAACCATCACGGTCGCGGCCGCCGCAGCGGCTCTTGCGTTTCTCGGTGTGAAGGGCCGCAAGCGCCTCGCCCTGTCGCGGGCGAAGCACCCCTCGCTCGCGGGCCATGTCCGGATGGCGCGCCGGATCGCCGCCCAGCTGCCCTTCTACGAGTACGGCGAGTCGGAATTCGCCCGAATCGACGGCGCCTCGGACGCGGTCGCCGCCCGTCGCCGCGCCGGCTTCGCGCGCCTGTCCGCCCTCTACCGCGAGCGCTACGCGAAGACCCGCGCGGCGACGGACGAGGCCAGGGGCGGCATCTCCGACCTGCAATTCACCGGGCGCTACCGCGTGCCGTTCCAGTTCAGCCGGATCGTCCGGGAGAACTTGTCCGCCGGGAGCTTCCTGCAGGCCGCGTCCGGCGTCGAGGTCACGGATCTCGACGGCAACCGCCTCTACGATCTCACCGGCTCCTACGGCGTGAACGTGCTCGGCACCGACGCCTACAAGGCCTGCATCCGAGAGGGCGCCGGCGCGGTCGAGGCGCTGGGGCCGGTGCTCGGCGCCCTGCACCCGGTCGTGGCCGACAACGTCCGCCGGCTGCGGGCGATCTCCGGGATGGACGAGGTCTCGTTCCACATGTCCGGGACGGAGGCCGTGATGCAGGCGGTGCGCCTCGCGCAGTACCGGACCGGGCGGCGGCGCATCGTGCGCTTCTGCGGCGCCTATCACGGCTGGTGGGGCGACGTTCAGCCCGGCATCGGCAATCCCCGGCCGGCCAACGACACGCTGACGCTCGCCGACATGTCCGAACGGACGCTCAAGGTGCTGGCCGAGCGCCGCGACATCGCCTGCGTGCTGGTCAACCCGATCCAGGCGATGCACCCCAATGCCGGCGCGCCCTCCGACGGGTCGCTCGTCGATTCCGGCCGGCACGCCGCCTACGACCGCGCGGCCTACGCGGACTGGCTGAAGCGCCTGCGCGCGGTCTGCACGGGCAGCGGCATCGTCCTCATCTTCGACGAGGTCTTCGTCGGCTTCCGCCTCGCGCCCGGCGGCGCCCAGGACTATTTCGGCGTCCGGGCCGACCTCGTCACCTACGGCAAGACCCTGGGCGGCGGCCTGCCCATCGGCGTGCTGTGCGGGCGCCACGCGCTGATGCAGCGCTTCCGCGAGGACCGGCCCGGCGACATCTGCTTCGCCCGCGGCACGTTCAACGCGCACCCTTACGTGATGGGCGCGATGAACGCCTTCCTGCGGCGGCTGGAGACCCCGGAGGTCGAGGCGCTCTACGCGGATCTCGACGGGCGCTGGAACGCGCGCGCGGAAGCGCTGAACCGGCGACTGGAGGCCGAGGGCCTGCCCGTGCGCGTCGTCAACATGTCGTCGATCTGGACGGTGCTCTACACGCGGCCCGCCCGCTACAACTGGCTGCTGCAATACTATCTGCGCCTCGAAGGATTGGCTCTGTCCTGGATCGGCACGGGGCGCCTGATCTTCAGCCTCAACTACACCGACGCGGATGTCGCGGCGGTGACGGAGCGCTTCGTCGCGGGCGTCCGGGCGATGGAGGCGGATGCCTGGTGGGCCGGGCCGGCGACCAGCAACAAGGCGATCCGCCGCTCCCTGCTGCGCGAGATGCTCGCCGTGCGCTGGCGGGGCCTGCGCGGGCGGGGCGGCGCGGCGTCGGCCAGTACGGGCAATCCGGTGCCGGCGGAGTAAAGCGCCGCTTTTCCCTCCCCCTTGTGGGGAGGGGTCAGGGGTGGGGGTGGTTCAGGATTGATCGCCGAGCTTCATCCGGCACCACCCCCACCTCCAACTCCTCCCCACAAGGGGGAGGAGAGATCCCGTCAGCGCGCGGCGCTGCGAGCGGCTTCCTCGGCGACCTCGTCGGCGAGGCCGCGGTCGATCAGCTCGCCCTGCATCAGGTAGAGCGGCGCGCGGTAGTACAGCTTGATGTCGTGGAACGGGTCGGTGATGATCTTGGCCGCCCAGACCAGCCCGGTCTCGACGTCGCGGATGACGAAGAGCTGGAGCACCCGGAACACGAGGCCGCCGATCCCGATCGCGAACCACAGCATGCCGACGTGCCGGACGAGTTCGCCCGCGCTCTGGTGCGGCTCGATCAGGCCGAACAGCGACGGGCTCACGGTGAAGACGAGCGGCGAGAGCGCCCAGATCGCCATCAGCACGACCTTGCGCTGCAGGTTGTAGCCGACCTTGATCTCTTCCTTGTGATCGTGGGTGGCGTGGTTCACGTGGTCGTAGCCCTTGGGCTCGAAGAAGAAGTGGCCGGCCTGGCGGCTCGTCATCGAGACGAGCCAGGCGATCAGCGCGGCAATCGCCGGGTCCTTGAAACAGATCACGTAGGCGGAGACGAAGCTCAGCGCGCTCAGAAGATGAAGCGACTGGTTGATCCGGCTGTGGTGATAGTAACGGTGGTCGTCCCACCGCTGCACGCGCAACGCTTCGAAAAAGCCGCCCATTATCGTCTCCTCTCGATGGGAGTTGAGGTCTCTTGCCACCGGTACGGCCGGCGGCGGGATCGCGGGAGAATGCCGCCCGTCAGGCCGCGTCGGATTTCCGGAGGCGGATCAGCGAGAAGTGGCCGAGCGGCGGCAGCTGCCGGCGCTCGATCACGCTCACGCCCGCGGTCCGATCCACCCAGTCCTGGTAGCGCTGCCAGGAGAACTCGGTGCGCCAGCCCAGCCGGTTGACCACCGGCGAGAGCAGCGACTCGATCGCGCCGCGAAGGCCCTTGTCGGCACCGATGCGGGTGGTGATGACGATCTCGCCGCCGGGTCGCGCGACGCGCAGGAACTCGTCGAGGGCGGCTTCCGGGTTCGGCACCGCGGTGACGACGTACTGCGCCACCACCACGTCGAAGGACTCGTCGGCGAAGGCGAGATGCTCGGCATCCATCACGTCGAGCTGCTCGACGTTGCGCAGGCCCATCCGGGCCACCCGCTCGCGCGCCTTCTCCAGCATCGGGGCGGACAGGTCGACGCCGACGAGCCGGCTGCGCGGCGAATATTGCGGCAGCGAGATGCCGGTGCCGACGCCGACTTCGAGGATGCGCCCGCCGACCCGCTCGGCCGCCTCGATCGCCGCCGAGCGGCCGCGCGCGAAGACCTTGCCGAAGACGAGATCGTAGATCGGCGCCCAGCGATCGTAGGCCTTGGCGACCCCTTCCGTGCGCATCTCGTCGACGGTGGGTAGCACGCCGTTCCCTGCCATGAATGAAGCTCCTAACGGATGAGGTCTCAGGCCGACGCCCAGATGCCGGACCCGATCGGCCGGCGGATGCGCGCCCGCGCCACGTTGCGGGCGAATTGCCGGGCGCTGGCTTCCCACGAGCGGCCGAGCGCGAAGGCGCGGCACTCGGCGCGGGACAGGGTCAGGGCGCCGAGGCAGGCGGCCCGGAGGTCCTCGTCGAGCACGCCGACGGCGTGACCGCCGATCACGTCGCGCGGGCCGGTGACCGGGAAGGCCGCCACCGGCACGCCGCAGGCGAGCGCTTCGAGCTGGACCACGCCGTAGGTGTCGGTGCGGCTCGGGAAGACGAAGACGTCGGCGGCCGCGAGATGGGCCGCGAGATCCGCCCCGTGGCGCTCGCCCAGGAAATGCGCCTCGGGATAGCGGGCCTTCAGCTCGTCGAGCTGCGGGCCGGCGCCGATCACCACCTTCGATCCCGGTAGATCGAGCGAGAGGAACGCCTTGAGGTTCTTCTCGACGGCGACGCGGCCGACATTGAGAAAGATCGGCCGCGGCAGGTCGAGCGGGGCGACCCGGCCGGGCGTGAACAGGTCGGTATCGACCCCCCGCGTCCACAGGCCGAGCCGGCGGAAGCCGCGCCCCCGCAACTCGCGCACCAGCGAGGCGGTGGAGGCCATCGTCACCCGGCCGGCGGCGTGGAAGCGGCGGAGCACCCCGTAGCTCCAGGTCGCGGGCACGAAGAACCGGGCGGCGATGTATTCCGGGAACTTCGTGGTGAAGCTCGTGGTGAAGGGCAGCCGGCGCCGGATGCAGTAGGCCCGCACCGCGTGGCCGATCGGCCCCTCCGTCGCGATGTGGATCGCGTCAGGGTGCGCCGCCTCGATCCGTCGCGCGATCTCCTGGCTGTCGGGGATCGCCAGGTGCAGACCGGGATAGCTCGGCACCGGGAAGCTCGAAAACCCCTCGGGCGACAGGAAGACGATCTCCATCCCCACCCGGGGTGCGCATCGTGCGAGCGATGTCAGTGTCCGGACCACGCCGTTGACTTGCGGCGCCCAGGCATCCGTCGCGATCAACACCCGCATTTCGCTGGCAGTCCCCATGGCCGACCATCAACGCAGGCCTACGGTTCGTCCGCAGTGCAACGGCCTGTTCATCGCCCTCGATGCATTCATTCAGCGGTACATTTCGATTTTTACATTCCGATGACGCCGGCTGATGTTTGAAAATGGTCTAAATTCCGCAATATTGATTAGACGCCGAAACATCTTGCCCGCGGATCCCTTCGATCCGGGGCCGGGCACGCGACGCGCGGGGCGGCGCGGTCGGACACGGCCGAGCCCGACGGGACGCGATCCGTTCGCGACAGTTCCTCGTCAGGTTGGGGCGATAGCCTCGGGCGGTTAGCCGACGAGGATGGGCCATGACGTTCCCCATCGGACTGCGTCTGAACCTGATCGGCCTGGGAGCCCATGCCGACCCGCAAGGTCAGCAACCCGGCCCCGCGCAGCCCGCTTTCGATCCGCGACGCGGCCAGGGCCAGGCACCCGAGCGGCCCGATCACGACGCGCGCCCGGACCGCGGCGCCGGCCCGCCGGGACGGAACACGCCGGGGCGAGCACCGGGGAACGGGCCGCGGGCCGGCGACCGACCGGATGGCGCACCCGCAGGCGGCGGGCATGATGGCGGGAATGTCGGCGGCGGACACGGGCTGGGCCTCGGCCTCAAGGCGGATCTTCGCCACGGCCTCGATGTCGGCCTGGCGGCGCAGCTCGGGCCGCTGGCCGATCTCGGCCTCAGGCTGCAGCTCGGCGGACGGGAGGGGACCGCCCGGCCGGGCGGTCCGGACGCCGGCCCCCGAGCGGGGGACCGCCTGCCGAAGCCGCCCGACGGGCTCGAGCCCCAGCGGCAGGACGCGGCGGGACCGGGTCGCAATCCGATCCCTGTGAGAGGGCCGAACCAAGGCACGGAAGCGGGAGGACCGAGGACCGGACCTGCAATCCGGCCGACGCCGGACGGGCCGCGCGGCCCG
>NZ_BPRD01000191.1 GCF_022179745.1 Methylorubrum podarium | reverse complement strand
GACATCGAGCGCGACATCGAGATCGTGGCGCTGCCGGACATGATCGGCGCCGCGGTGCCGACCCCGCGCCTCTACGCCGAGCCGACGCCGCCGGTGATGCATTGCGTCCCGCTCGGCCTTTCCGAGATGCGCCGGACCATGCGGGCCATCCTCGACCATCTCGACGAGCGCGCGGTCGGGCTGTTCGTGGTCGACGTCTCGGCCGAGATCGCGCTGCTCGCGCGCATCGCCAGCGTGCCGGCCGTTCAGATCCGGATGCACGGCGACCGCGGCGATATCGGGCATATCGGCGCCTACGAGGCCTGCGTCGGCATGCTCGCGCCCTTCGACGAGCGGCTGGAGCAGGACGACTACCCGGCGCATCTGCGTCGAAAGACCTTCTACAGCGGCGGCCTGTGCACCAGCATCGACCGGGTGCCCGACCGCGCCGAGGCCCGCGCCCGGCTCGGCCTCGACCCGGCGCGCGAGATCGTCGTCGCCGTCACCGGGGGCGGGGGCAGCGGCACGCCCTACGCGCCGCTGACGGTCGCCGCCCGCGCCGCGCCCGACGCGCTCTGGCTCACCCTCGGGCCGACCCACCGCGAGGGCCACGAGACCGACTTCGCCAACCTGCGCGAGCTCGGCTGGGTGCCTTCGGTGACCGACTACCTCGCGGCCGCCGACATCGTCGTCGCCTCGGCCGGCGACAACACCGTGCACGAGGTCGCCCGGGTCGGCGGGCGGCTCATCGTCATGCCGGAATGGCGCTATTTCGGCGAGCAGACCCGCAAGGCCGAGGTGCTGGTCCGCCTCGGCGCCGCGGTCCAGGCGCCGCGATGGCCCGGCGACCTCCAGGGCTGGCGCGACCTCCTCGCCCGCGCCCGCAGCCTCGACGGGAGCGTGCTGCGCAGCCTCTACGCGCCGGACGCGGCCCGGCGCGCGGCCGGCTGGCTCGAAGGGCTGACCGACGAGCTGTGGCAGGGCCGGCCCGCCGCCGAGGCGCCGGCCCCGCTGCGCGTCGTCGCGGCCGGCTGAACGACCCGTCCCCTCCCTCGATCGCCGGAGCCCAGGCACCGCATGTCCACCGTGTCCGTCGTCACCCTGGCCAAAGGGCGATCCGCTCATCTGCGCAACGTCCTGCGCGGGCTGGAGCGCCAGACGCAGAAACCCGCCGAGTTCATCGTCGCCGTGATGCAGGACGCGCCCTACGACCTGCCGGAGGTCGGCTTCCCCGTCCGCCAGATTCCGGTGACGGGCACCGAGCTGCCGCTCGCCGCCGCGCGCAACCGCGGCGTGGCGGCGGCCTCCGGCGCGATGATCGCCTTCCTCGACGTCGATTGCATCCCGACGCCCGACTTCGTGGCGGATTACGCCCGGGGCCTCTCGGAGCTCGACGGCCTGCTGATGGGCGAGGTGCTGCACCTGCCGGAGCGCGCGACGTCGGGCGAATGGGACTATCCCGACCTCGCGGAGGTCGCGGAAAAGCATTCCGACCGGCGCGGCCCGCCCGCCTCGGGGCTCGAGATCTGCACCGATTACCGCTGCTTCTGGTCGCTCAACTTCGCGATCCGCCGGGCGACGTTCGAGGCGGTCGGCGGCTTCGACGAGCGCTACACCGGCTACGGCGGCGAGGACACCGATTTCGGCAAGATCCTCGACCGGCGCGGCATCCCCATCGCCTGGATGAAGGGCGCGCTGGCCTATCACCAGTACCACCCGCACCACATGCCGCCGATCCACCATCTCGACAGCGTGGTGCGCAACGCCGAGCTGTTCGAGGCCAAGTGGGGCTACCGCACCATGGGCCACTGGCTCTACGCCTTCAAGGTGATGGGCCTGATCGACGACACGCCCGACCGGCCGATCCGCATCCTGCGCCGCCCCGACGCCGCGGACCTCGCGCTCACCGGACAGCAGAGCCACCAGCCCTACACCAACGCCGCCTCCGTCATCCGCTTCCTGGAGGCGAAGGCGCGCGAACGGGATGCGGCGGAACCGGCCCCGGTGACGGTGACGGTGCCGGTGACGGCGTGAGGATCGCGCTCCTCGCCCATCTGCGCCACCCGATCGCGCCGCCCTTCGCCGGCGGGTTGGAGGCCCATACCTGGCATCTCGCCGAGGGGCTGACGGCGCGCAGCCACGACGTCGTGCTATTCGCCGCCGGCGACAGCGACGGGCGCTTCGCCATCGACCCGGTGATCCCCGTGCATCACGAGCGACGTTTCCCGGGGATGGAGCACCGGGGCGATCCGGAGCTGAGGGCGCATGTTGACGCGGGCTATGCCGCCGCTTGCGACCGGATCGCCGCCGGCGGCTTCGACGTGCTGCACAACAACAGCCTGAGCCGGCTGCCGCTGGAGCGCCGCCGCACGGAGGCGGTGCCGACGGTGACCTCGCTGCACGTGCCGCCCTACGACGCCCTGCGCTGGTTCGTGCACGAGAGCGTCACCCCCGGCCACCGCATCACCGCGACCTCGCGGGCGCACGCTCGGGCGTGGTGGCCGGAAGGCGCGCCGCCGCAGGTCTCGGTGCTGCACAACGGCATCGATCCCGCCGCCTGGCCCTTCCGGGAGCAGGGCGACGGCAGCGCCGTCTGGTGCGGGCGCATCGCGCCGGTCAAGGGCACGCACCTCGCTGTTCGCGCGGCCCGGCGGGCGGGCCTGCCGCTGACAGTGTTCGGCCCGATCGAGGAGCCCGCCTACTGGGAGAGCGCGGTCGCCCCGCTCCTCGGCGGCGGGATCCGCTACGGCGGCCATCTCGGCGGCGCGGCGCTGGCGCGCGAGATCGGCCGCGCCTCCGTCTTCCTGTTCACCCCGTGCTGGGACGAGCCGTTCGGGCTGGTGATGGTCGAGGCGATGGCCTGCGGCCTGCCCGTGGCCGGGTTCGCCCGGGGCGCGGCCGAAGAGATCGTCGGCGAGGCCGGCCGTCTCGTTCCCCCCGGGGACGAGGCCGCCCTCGCCCACGCCCTCGACGCGGCGCGCGCGATCCCGCGCGCGGTCCCGCACGGGCGCGTCCTGCGCCTGTTCACCCGCGACCGGTGGCTCGACCGGTGCGAGGCCCTCTACGCCGAGGCCCGCGCCGCCTGACCCGCTCCCATCCGCGCCGGACCCTCCGGGCGCACCTCTCCCCGCAGCCCGAGCCGAGAATGACCCGACACGACCTCATCGCCGCGCTCTGGCACGGCCGCGATCCCTTCGCCGATCCCCCGGACGGGCTGCGTCCCCTCGACCTGCAGGGCTGGCGCAGCGGGCACCCCTATCTCGCGGAGGCGGTGGAGCAGGTCCGCCCCGCCGTGGTCGTCGAGGTCGGCACGTGGAAGGGAGCGAGCGCGCTCCACATGGCCCGCACCATGGCCGAGCGCGCGATCCCGGGCACAGTGATCGCGGTCGATACCTGGCTCGGCGCCGTCGACCACTGGGCGGACGAGGGCCTGTTCGCCGAACTCGCCACCGAGCACGGCTTCCCGAGCCTCTACCGCACCTTCCTCGCCAACGTCCTGCGCGAGGGGCTGGCCGAGCGGGTAGTGCCGCTTCCGCTCGACTCGGTGAACGCCGCCGCGCTGATGCGCCTGCGCGGCGTCACCGCCGACGTGATCCATCTCGATGCCGGCCACGAGGAGGCATCGGTCGCGGCCGATCTGCGGGCCTGGTGGCCGCTGCTGCGGCCCGGCGGCCTGTTCATCGCCGACGATTACGACCGCCTCGGCGGCCGCTTCCCCGGCGTCACCCGCGCGGTCGATCAGTTCTGTGCGGAATGTGCGGTCGAAGGCCCATGGTCTTTCGACGGGAAATGCAAGTTCAAGAAGCCCGATCGACGATGATCCTTGATCTCGACGAGGCGGAGACCCGCTGCCGCCCGGTCGCCGTCGACGGCCCCCTCGTCGAGGCCGAGCGGATCCGCCTCGGTATCGCCTTTGCCCGATCCCTCGCCGACGCGTGTTCCTGGGCAGATGAAATGCGCTATCCTGCACTCTCCTGCGACTGAGAGGTGAGGCGTCCGCGACATGCATCCCGGTTTCCTGTCGCTGGACGCTTTTCTGGCGCGCAGGGCGGCCGACCGGCGCCTTGCCCGTCTCACGCACGATGTTCCTCTCCCCGAGGCCCGGGGTCTCGAATTCGGGCCAGCGAACAACCCGACGGCCCTGCCGGAGGGAATCCGCGTCGTCTATGTCGATCGCGCCGTCGACGCGCAGGCCAGCCTCGACGAGGCCGTGCCGATCGATCACGCCTGGGCGGGCTCCGGCTCGCTGGCGTCCGTGCTCGGGACGGACGGCCTCGACTTCGCCATCGCCGCGCAGGTCGCGCAGTACGTGCCCAACCTCCTCGGGTGGTTTCGCGGCATCCATGCGGTGCTGCGGCCCGGGGGCGTGCTCAACCTGTCGCTGCCCGACCGGCGCTTCATGTTCGATGCGGGGCGGGCCGACAGCACCATCGCCGAACTGGTCGAGGCCGACCTGCTGGACTACGGCCGGCCGAGCCCGCGCCAGATCTTCGCCCACACCTATCAGGCGCTCGCCATCGAACCCGGCGGGATCTGGGCGGGCGAGGATCCGGCGCGGGCACCGCGATTGTGCGGCGAGGCCGCCCTGGCCCTGGCCTACGAGCACGCCAGGGACACCCACGCCTCGGGCCGCTATCAGGAGTGTCATTGCTGGGTGTTCACGCCCCTGTCCTTCCTCGACCTCGTCGAGGCGGCGGCCCGTCTCGGTCTGTTCCCGTTCGTGCTGAACCGGATCGCCGCGACGGAGCCGGAGCAGTTCGAGTTCTACGTGTCGATGCGGCGCGACGGCGAAACGGATCCGGAGGCGCTGCGCGGCATGCAGGTGGGCGCCGTCGCCCATCTGCGTCAGATCCTCGAGCGGCAGCAGCGGACGGCAACGCTGCTCGCGATGCGGTGAGAGGGCTGACTCGATCGAGATCAGGGCGAAGCCTGTCTCACCCCCGCGAGGCGTGAGGACGGCCCTCCGTCGCGCCAGCGATGACGAACCTCGCCGAAGCACGAAATCGGAATGGCGCCGCGAGGGGCGGGATTTCGTATGGATCGCCATTGGCTGGTTCGACCCGAGCGAACGAACCAGGAGCGAGCATTTCCGACGCTGCGCATTCTTAGACAGCAAGTTTCTATCTAGGCTGCCCCGCCCGAATGGGCCACGGCTCCGGTACTCCCACGACGTTTAGCCCGAGGAGCGGGCGCGGAGATTTTCAGGCGCTCCCCGGCCAGAGTTGCTTGCCGGGGAGCGCTTGCACCCGGTCCCGCTCGGCCTGGACCGCTTCCGGCAGCCGAGATCTCAGCGGGTCCGGTCAGCGGTCCAGCACGGCCCGGTCGTTCTTGGCCACGAGCGTGCGGAAATGAGGCGTCAGCTCGCTCTCGGACAGCGCGAAAGCCTGCGCGAATTGCAGGATCAGCCGCTCCTCGCCGGGCTCGGCCTCGCCGTCCGCCATCGCGCTGTCGATCATGTTCAGGACGATGCAGAGCCGCTGATCCGGCCGCAGCCGGGGCGCCGCATCGGCGAGGAACTGGGCCGGCTGGGTGGCGCGGGTGTAGCGCAGGACCGCGTCGAGCTGCGAGCGCGTCGCGTTGCGTCCCAGGACCGAGATCAGGTGGCCGATCTCCTCGGGGTCGATCTCGCCGTCGGAGGCCATGCAGTAGATCAGCGAGGCGGCCAGGCAGTTCCGCGGCGTGAGGTCGAGGGACGCTTGCGGCTTGAACATGTTGAACATCGGCGGACCTCTCCAGGCGTTGCGGGCTCCTCGTTGCGGCGGCGAGGATGATGGCCCCACCTACGCGCTTCGTGCATCGGAATGACGACAGCGCGGTCCTCGGGTCACCCCGTGCCGAGGGACCGGCCGCTCACCAGCGCGGAGAGGCCGGCTGCGTTCCGCGCGGCCCGCAGCGCCGCCGCGTTCTCCGGGTCCCGCAGCCGGCGCGCGACGCGGGCCAGGGCGTTCAGGGGCTCGCCGCCGCTCTCCGTCGGCAGCAGCAGCAGGAACACGAGGTCGACCGGCCGCTCGTCGACCGCCTCGAAGTCGAGGGGCTCGCGCAGGCGCGCCAGGAGGCCGTAGGGCCGCCGGACGGCGTCCAGGCGCGCGTGCGGCAGGGCCACGCCCGCACCGATCCCGGTGGAGCCGAGCCCCTCGCGCCGGACGAGGGCCGCGAGGATGTCGTCGGCGTCGAGGTCGAGCGCCCGCGCCGCGCGCCGGGCCAAGTCTTCGAGGAGGGCGGCCTTGCCGGAGGCGCGCAGGCCGTGGATCACGCTGTCCGAGGCGAGGAGGTCGTCGAGGGTCATCGCGCCGTCCGGCCTCCGGCGGTCCTCGGGGCCGGCGTCACGGCTTCGGCACCGGCACGGCCGTCCCGGGCGTGGGGGCCGGTTCGTCGTCGGGCGCCCGCAGGCGGTAGCCGACGCCGGTCTCGGTGAGGAGGATGCGCGGGCGCTCGGGATCGACCTCCAGCTTCTGCCGCAGCTGGCGCATGTAGACGCGCAGGTACTGGGGATCCGACGAGACCGAGACCGCCTGCATCAGCTGGGCGTGGGTCAGCACCTTGCCGGCATGCATGACCAGGACCCGCAGGAAGTCGTACTCGCGCGGGGTGAGCTTCACCTCGGCGCCGTCGATCCGCACGATGCGCCGGACGAGATCGACCGAGAGGCGGTCGACCCGGAAGACCGGGCGCTCGCCCTGGACCGCGAGCTGGTGCCGCAGGGCCGCCCGCAGGCGGGCGAGCAGCTCCGCCATGCCGAAGGGCTTGGTGACGTAGTCGTCGGCGCCGAGATCGAGCGCCTCGACCTTGCCGCCTTCGTCGTCGCGGCTCGACAGCACCACCACGGGCAGGCCGGGATGGCGCGCGCGGATCGCGCGCAGCAGGTCGTGGCCGCGCATGTCGGGCAGCCCGAGATCGAGGATGATCAGATCGACCCTGTCCCGCCCCAGCACCGCCTGCGCCGCGGCGGCGCTGCCCGCCTCCAGGATGGCGTAGCCCTGCGTCGCGAGCCCCGTGCGCAGGAGCCGGCGGATCGGCGGCTCGTCGTCGATGACCAGGATGGTCGGGCTCATAAAATCGGGCTCATGGGATCGGGCTCATGGAATCGGGCTCATGCGGCGATGTCCCTCGCGGTCCCGGCCGGAACCGGCAGGGTGACGGTGAAGCAGGCCCCGCTTCGGTCGCGGCGGTTGGCGGCGGAGACGCGCCCGCCCATCGCCTCGACGAAGCCGCGGGCGATGGCGAGGCCGAGCCCCGTGCCGGCGCGGACCCGGTCGCCCTTGCGCACCCGGTAGAACTTGTCGAACACGCGCTCGGCCTCCCCCTCGGGCAGCCCGGCCCCCTCGTCCAGCACCTCGATGCGGACCGACGCGCCGTCGCGGCGGGCGCGGACGGTCACCAGCGTGTCCTCCGGGGCGTATTTGGCGGCGTTGTCGAGCAGGTTGACGAGCACCTGCTCGAACAGGACTGGATCGAGCCTCAGGGTCGGCAGGTCGGGCGCGACCTCCACCGCGACCCGGTGACCCGCGAGCACCGCCTCGACCCGGCGCAGGGCCGTGTCGACGGTCTCGGACACGTCCTGGGGCACGCGGTTCGGCGTCACGGCGCCGGCCTCCAGGCGGGTCATGTCGAGGAGGTTGGCGATGAAGCGGTTCAACCGCTCCGATTCCTCGATGATGGTCGCGAGCAGGTCCGCCTTGGCCTCGGGCGGGAGCGCCGCGTCGAGGTCGCGCAGGGTGCTGGCCGCGCCGAGCACGGAGGCCAGGGGCGTGCGCAGGTCGTGGCTGATCGAGGTCAGGAGCGCCCGCGCCAGCCGGTCGGTCTCGGCGGCGCGCTCGGCCCGGTCGAGGTCCTCCACCAGCCGCACGCGCTCGATGGCGAGCGCGCCCATGTCGGCGAGGGCGTCGAGGAGGCGGCGCCCCTCCGGCGTCAGGATCGGCCCGGTGCCGTCGGCGTCGAGGCCGATCACGCCGAGGGTGCCGCGGCCGGTGCGCATCGGCAGGAACAGGCGGCGGGCGCCGGGCAGCGTGTCGGCGCCGCGCCCGGCCGGGCGGTCGTTGTCGAAGGCCCACTGGGCGGCGGCGCGGTCGGCCTCCTCCAGCCGGTCCTCGGGCGGATAGCCGGCCCGCACGGTGACGGCTCCCTCCTCGGGCAGGAGCAGCACGACCCGGACCTTCAGCATGGCCGCGACCTGGGCGGAGGTGGCCCAGAGCACGTCGTCGAGGGTGCCGCAGCCGGAGAGCTTGCGGGAGAAGCCGTAGAGCCGCTCGGTCGCCCGCGCCCGGCCCTGGCTGACGAGGGCGAACCGGCGCACCCGCGCGGCGAGGTTCGAGACGACGACCGCCACCACGGTGAAGAGGAGGAAGGCCGCGACGTTGGTCGGGTCGGCGATGGTCAGGGTGTAGACCGGCGGCAGGAAGAAGAAGTTGTAGGCGAGCGAGGCCGCCACGACGGCGGCGAGCGAGGGGCCGAGGCCGAAGCGCACCGCCACCGCCACCACCGCCGTCAGCAGGATCAGGTCGGCGTTCTCGACGCCGGTATAGGGCTGGAGCAGGAGGGCGAGGCCGAGCCCCGCCGCCGTCGCGGCGAGCGAGAGGGCGTAGGCGCTGAAATCGACCCTTGCGGGCGGCGCGAGGGTGGCCACCGGGCGGCGGGGCGCGGTCTCGAGCGGCACGGCGGCGCCCGGCACCACGTGCACGCTGATGTCGCCGCAGCGCCGCACGAGGTCGTGCACCACCGAGCCGTTCAGGAGCTCGAAGGCCCAGGAGCGCGTCGCCTTGCCGACGACGATGTGGTTCACGTTGGCGGAGCGGGCATAGGCGAGGATGTCGTCGGCGATGCGCCGCCCGCCCGGCAGGGTGACGGCGTCGCCCCCGAGCCGGTCGGCCAGCCGCAGGGCCTCGGCGATCCGGTCGCGCTGCGCCTCGCCGAGCGACGCCGCCCGCGGCCCCTCGATGAAAAGCGCCGTCCAGGGCGCGTGCAGCCGGTCGGCGAGACGCTTGGCGTAGCGCACCAGGCCGCCGGAGCGCGGATCCTCGCTGACGCAGACCAGCACCCGCTCGCCCGCCGCCCAGGGGCCGGGGATGGCGTTCGCCCGCATGTGGCTCAGGAGCTCGTCGTCGACCCGGTCGGCGGTCCGGCGGAGCGCCAGTTCGCGGAGCGCCGTGAGGTTGCCGCGGGAAAAGTAGTGCCGGAGCGCCCGCTCGGCGTTCGAGGGCACGTAGACCTTGCCGGCCTTCAGGCGCTCGATCAGGTCGTCGGGGTTGAGGTCGACCACCTCGATGTCGTCGGCCCGGTCGAGGACGCCGTCCGGCACCGTCTCGCGCACCCGGATGCGGGTGATCGAGGCGACCACGTCGTTGAGGCTCTCGACGTGCTGGATGTTGAGCGTCGTCAGCACGTCGATGCCGGCCTCGAGCAGTTCCTCGACGTCCTGATAGCGCTTCGGGTGGCGCGAGCCCGGCGCGTTGGTGTGGGCGAGTTCGTCCACGAGCGCGAGGTCCGGCCGGCGAACGAGCAGCGCGTCGAGGTCCATCTCCTCCAGCACCGTGCCGTGATAGGGCACGGCGCGGCGCGGGACGACCTCGAAGCCGTCGAGCAGCGCCTCGGTCTCGACCCGGCCGTGGGTCTCGACCACGCCGACCACGACGTCGGCGCCGGCCTTGAGCCGCGCGCGGCCGACGGTGAGCATCTCGTAGGTCTTGCCGACGCCGGGCGCGGCCCCGAGGAAGAGCTTGAGCCGGCCGCGGGTCCGCTCCTCCCGGCGCGCCGCGTCGAGCAGCGCGTCGGGCGAGGGGCGGTTCGGGTCGCGGCCAGTCTCGCTC
Organism: Methylorubrum podarium; assembly: GCF_022179745.1. GTDB lineage: Bacteria > Pseudomonadota > Alphaproteobacteria > Rhizobiales > Beijerinckiaceae > Methylobacterium > Methylobacterium podarium. The sequence continues at coordinate 958 of NZ_BPRD01000191.1, read as the reverse complement.
ATGCGCCTTTCTCGGTCACGCGCCCTTCTCAGCGGCGGGCTCCGGCGGCGGCAAGGTCGTCCAAAGCGAGGTTCAGCGCCAGCACGTTGACGCGCGGCTCGCCGAGCAGGCCGAGGGTCCGCCCCCGCACCTGCGCGGCGACGAGGCCGCGGACCGCGTCCTCGGGCAGATTGCGGGCACGGGCCACCCGCGGCACCTGGAACAGGGCGGCCTCGGGCGAGAGGTCGGGGTCGAGCCCCGAGCCGCTCGTCGTGACGAGATCGACCGGCACCGGCCGGCCGGGATTCTCGGCCTTGAGTCGGTCGAGGTCGGCCCGCACGCGCTCGGCCAGAGCCGCGCTGGTGGGGCCGAGGTTGGAGCCCATGGAATTGGCCGCGTTGTAGGGCGCCGGCACGGTCTTGCCCGCGTCCGCCGGGTCCGGCGCGGTGGTGGCCGAGGGGCGGCCGTGGAAGAAGCCGGCCCCGGTGAAGGACTGCCCGATCAGGGCGGAGCCGACGATCCTGCCGTCGCGCTCGATCAGGCTGCCGGCGGCCTCGGCCGGGAAGATCGCCCCGGCGAGGCCGGTGACCGCGAGCGGGTAGGCGAGGCCGGTCACCGCCGTCAGGGCGACGAGGAGGACGAGGGCGGGGCGGAGCGGGTTCGACATGGCGTGTTCCATTCTAAGCGAGGTGGAGGGCGGAGACGGCCATGTCGATGGCCTTGATGCCGAGGAAGGGCACCAGCACGCCGCCGAGGCCGTAGACGAGGAGGTTGCGCCGCAGCAGCGCGGCCGCCCCGACCGCCCGGTAGGTGACGCCCCGCAGCGCCAGCGGGATCAGCGCCACGATGACGAGCGCGTTGAAGATGATGGCCGAGAGGATCGCGCTCTGCGGCGAGGCGAGCCCCATCACGTTGAGCGCCTGGAGCGGCGGATAGAGCGTCAGGAACATCGCCGGGAGGATGGCGAAGTACTTCGCCA
>NZ_BPRD01000190.1 GCF_022179745.1 Methylorubrum podarium | reverse complement strand
GGCCAGGGCGAGCGCGGCGACGGCGGGGAGCGCCGGCGGCGCGACGAAGGCGGTGGCGAGCACGAGGCCGGCGAGCGCCGCACCGGTGATGGCGAGGGGAAAGCCGACGCGCAGCCGGGCGTAGTCGAGATCGGCCACGTCGTCGATGAAGTCGGCGAGCCGCTCCGGGCGTCCGAGCTGCCAGCCGGCGCCGCGGCTCTCCGGCGCCCGCGCGAGCGCCGCGAACAGGCCGGCGCGGCGGCGGACCTGATCGCTCAGGGCAGCGCGGTGGCCGGCCATGCGCTCGCCGTAGCGCGCGCCGGTGCGCAGCAGCGCGAACAGGCGCACCAGGGCGGCGGGGTGGTGGAAGTTGAAGGCGAAGGCCGCCGGCCCGGCACCGGCCAGGGCTACCGCCGCCAGGAAGGTCACGGCGGTGCCGGCGAGCGCGAGGTTCGCCGCGAGCGCCAGCGCCGCGAGGGCGAAGGCGAGGGTCCAGGCTCGGGTCGTGTCGGCGCGGCCGGAGCCGGTGCGCGTCGTCTCGGAGCGGGTGCGCATCACGCGGCCTGCCTCTCGGAAAGGGGGGCCCCGAGGGCGATGCGCCGGTCGGCCATCGCTGCGAGGATCGGGTCGTGGGTCGCCACGACGACGAGGCGGGTGCGGGCGGCGCGGGCCAGGGCGTGGCGCACCCGCGCGGCGTTCGCGGGATCGAGCTTGGCGGTCGGCTCGTCGCAGAAGCCGGTGCCCGGCCGCAGCAGCAGGCGCGCCACGGCGACCCGGACCCGCTGGCCGCCGGAGAGGTTTTCGGCGCCTGCCCGCACGGGGGCGTCGAGGCCGCCGGGCCAGTGCGGGTCGTCGCCGAGGCCGAGGGATGCGGCGGCGGCGGCCACGGCTTCCGGCGTCGCGGGCGTGCCGTCGGCGATCGCGGCAGCGAGCGTGCCGGCCGGGATCGGCGTATCGAGGGAGACCCAGGTCGCCCGCAGGCCCGGCCCCGGAAGGCGCACGGCCCCGGCGAGCGGCGCCTCGACGCCGGCGAGCACCCGCAGCAGGGTCGATTTGCCGGCGCCGCTCGGCCCGGTCAGGGCGACGAGGCCGGTCTCCGGCAGATCGAAATCGGCGACGGGCCCGGCATGGGGCAGGACGAGGCCGCGGGCGCCCGGCACCGCGAGGACCGGACCGCGTTCCCGGGCCGTCTCGGCGTCTTCCGCGAAGACCCAGGCGAGCGAAGCGGCCGCGGCCTCGCCCTCCGCCTTGGCGTGGTAGAGCTCGGCGTAGCGGCGGAACGGCAGGAAGTATTCGGGCGCGAGCAGCAGGATCAGCAGGCTCTGCCACAGCGCCAGATGCGCGAAACCCGGCACCTCGGCGAGCCCGAGATGGCCGAGCCCGAGGAACACCGCCAGGATCGCGATGGCCAGCGAAGCGAAGAAGTCGAGCACGCCCGCGTTGAGGAAGGCGACCGCCAGCACGCCCATGGTGCCGTCGGCATAGGCCCGGAGCCGCCGGTCGAGCTTGTCCGTCTCGCGGGACAGGCCGTGGGCGGAGAGGATCGTCGGCAGGGTCCGCACCCGGTCGGCGAACTGGGTGGCAAGCCGCCCGAGCGCCGCCTCCTGCGCCGCGGCCCGGTCGCGGATCATGCCGCCGACGAGGGCGAAGAACACGATCATCACCGGCGTCGCGAGGAGCAGCGCCAGAGCCGCCTGCCACGAGACGAGGGCGAGCGCGCCCGCCGTCAGCACCGGCCCGAGCCCCATCATCCGCCGCGCCGCGGCATGGCCGACGACGAGGCGGGCGAGCGCCGCCGGGTGCCGCTGCAAGCCGGCGATCACCGCGCCCCGCGGCAGGTCGGCGGCGGCCCGCGCCGGCATGGCGGCGAGCCGCGCCTCGGCGGCATCGAGGAGCGCGGCGGCGACCTCGGCCTCCAGGGCGCCCCCCCGCGTCTCGATCGCGTATCCGAGGCCGGCCCCGGCGAGGAGGCAGACCCCGGCGAGGCCGAGCGCGAGCCCGTCGAGGCCGCCGGTCTCGATCAGCGCGCCGGCGAGCCGGGCCAGCGCCACGGCGAGCCCGAGGGTGACGGCGCAGCGCAGGGCCTGGAGCCCGTGGACGCGTGACACGCCGGCCCGCGCCGCCCCGCGGGCGAGGACGAGCGCCGCGGGTTCGGAAGAGGCGGGTCGGGCGCGGAGGGATCGTCGGGTCATGCCGCCTTGTGCGGCTCAAGCCGCCGGGGCGGCTTTGATCTGCGTCAAGGCCGCGGCGGCGCGGCGGCGCGAGAGGCAGGATCGGACAAGGAGCCTCCCATGACCGATCCGCTGCTCGTCGATCTGTCGCGCCTGCAATTCGCGCTGACGGCGATGTACCACTTCCTGTTCGTGCCGCTGACGCTCGGACTCTCGATCCTCGTGGCCATGATGGAGACGGTCTACGTCATGACGCGCCGCAAGATCTGGCGCGACATGACCAAGTTCTGGGGCCTCCTGTTCGGGATCAACTTCGCGCTGGGCGTCGCCACCGGCCTGACCATGGAGTTCCAGTTCGGCATGAACTGGGCCTACTACTCGCACTATGTCGGCGACGTGTTCGGGGCCCCGCTCGCCATCGAGGGCCTGATGGCCTTCTTCCTGGAGGCGACCTTCGTCGGGCTGTTCTTCTTCGGCTGGGACAAGCTCACGGCGCTGACCCACTGCGTCGTCACGTGGCTGATGGCGCTCGGCACGAATTTTTCGGCGCTCTGGATCCTGATCGCCAACGGCTGGATGCAGAACCCGGTCGGCTCCGCCTTCAACCCCGACACGATGCGCATGGAGGTGACCGACTTCGCCGCCGTGATCCTCAATCCGGTGGCGCAGGCGAAGTTCGTCCACACGGTCTCGGCCGGCTATGTCTGCGGCGCGGTCTTCGTGCTCGGCGTCTCGGCCTTCTACATCCTGCGGGGCCGGCACCTCGAACTCGCCAAGCGCTCCTTCGCCATCGCGGCGGCCTTCGGGCTGGCCTCGGCGCTGAGCGTCGTCGTGCTGGGCGACGAGAGCGGCTACGCCGTCACCGACCACCAGAAGATGAAGCTCGCCGCCATGGAGGCGATGTGGCACACGGAAGCCGCGCCCGCCGCCTTCACCGCTGTCGGCATCCCGGATCTGGAGAGCCGCACCACCCGCTACGCGCTCCACATCCCCTACGCGATGGGCCTGATCGGCACCCGCTCGCTGACGACCGAGATCCCCGGGATCACCGAACTCGTCGCGCACGCCAAGGACCGGATCCGCAACGGCCTCGTCGCCTACGCCGCGCTGGAGCGGATCAAGGCCGACCGCACGGATGCGGCGGCCCGCGAAGAGTTCGCCCGGACGCAGCAGGATCTCGGCTACGCGCAGCTCCTCAAGCCGCTGATCGGCGACCCGCTGAAGGCGACCGACGCGGACATCGACCGGGCGGCGTGGTCCACCGTGCCGCACGTGCCCTCGCTGTTCTTCACCTTCCGGGCGATGGTGGCCTGCGGCTTCCTCCTGATCGCCCTGTTCGGGGCCGCGCTCTGGTACACGGCCCGCGAGGCCGAGGCGCCGCGCTGGCTGTTCCGGGCCGCGCTGCTGGCCCTGCCGCTGCCCTGGATCGCGATCGAGTTCGGCTGGTTCGTCGCCGAGTTCGGCCGCCAGCCCTGGATCATCGAGGGCGTGCTGCCGACGGCGCTCGCGACCTCCGAACTCGGGGTGGCCTCGCTCGTCACCACCATCGTCGGCTTCACCCTGGTCTACGGCGTCCTCGCGGTGATCGAGGTGCAGCTGATGCTGCGGGCCATCGCCAAGGGACCCGAGACGCTCGCCGAGGACCCGGCCGCCCTCTTCCCCGGCGGGCGCCGGACCGATGCCGGCCTCGTCGCCGCCGAGTAGCCCTCCCCTCTCCCTCCGGCGCCGGCGGCCCTCGCCGTCGCGCCGGCCCCTCCCTCGAGGAGTTCCTGCCCATGCTCGCCCTTCTCTCGGACTACGAAAGTCTCCGCCTGATCTGGTGGGTGCTGCTCGGCGTGCTGCTGATCGGCTTCGCCCTCACCGACGGCTTCGATCTCGGCGTCGGCGCCCTGCTGCCCTTCGTCGGCCGCACCGACGTCGAGCGGCGGGTCGCGATCCACACCGTCTCCGCCACCTGGGAAGGCAACCAGGTCTGGCTGGTGCTCGGCGGCGGCGCGATCTTCGCCGCGTGGCCGGCGCTCTACGCGCTGAGCTTCTCCGGCTTCTACCTCGCCATGTTCCTGGTGCTGCTCGCCCTGATCCTGCGGCCGGTGGCGTTCAAGTACCGCTCGAAGCGGGAGGGTGCGGCCTGGCGCGCGCGCTGGGACTGGGCGCTGTTCGTCGGCGGCGCGGTGCCGGCCCTGATCTTCGGCGTCGCCGTCGGCAACGTGCTCCAGGGCGTACCCTTCCACTTCACCGGCGACCTTCGCCCGATCTACGGCGGCGGACTCCTCGGCCTGCTCAACCCGCTGGCGCTGCTCTGCGGCCTCGTCTCCCTGGCGATGCTGGTGGCGCACGGCGCGGCGTGGCTCGCCTTCAAGGCCGAGGGACCCGTCGCCGAGCGCGCCCGCGCCATCGGGCTGAAGGCAGCGCTCGCCACCGCCGCCCTGTTCGCCCTCGGCGGCCTCCTCGTCTGGGCCGGGGCCTTCGGCGGCTACCGGGTGGTGACGCCGCTGCCCGGCGACGGCCCGTCCAACCCGCTGACCAAGGAGGTCGTGGCGGATGCGGGCGCGTGGCTCGCCAACTTCCGGACCTCTCCGGCGCTCGCCCTGGTGCCGCTCCTCGGCATCCTAGGCCCGCTGCTCGCGGCTCTGGGCTTCCGCGCCCGGCACGAGGGGCTGACCTTCCTGGCCTCCAGCCTCGGCATCGCCTGCATCATCGCCACCGTCGGCCTGTCGATGTTCCCGGTGATCCTGCCCTCGAGCACGCATCCGGGCCACGCGCTCACCGTGTTCGACGCCTCCTCCAGCCGGGCGACCCTGCGCAACATGCTGATCGCGACGGTGATCTTCCTGCCGATCATCCTCGCCTACACCGCCTGGGTCTACCGGGTGCTGTGGGGCAAGGTCTCGGACCGCGACGTCACCGCCCCCGGCTCGGCCGCCTACTGACGCTCCCGGCCCCGGCGCCGCCGGGGCCTCCTCTCGCCTCGGGAATCGCGACGATGTGGTATTTCGCCTGGATCCTCGGCCTCGGACTGGCCGCTGCGGTCGGCGTGCTCAACGCCCTCTGGTACGAGCTGCGCGCCGTGCGCGAGACCCCGCCCGAGGTCACGCCGACGCTGCCGACCCCGTGAGGCGTCGTGACCGGTCTCGGAGCCGGTGTGACCGATCCGTTCCAGCGATCACCACGATCCTCATGCTAAGGCGCTCGCGGCACGCGAGCCTCGAAGCACGCCGCGCCGCCTCTCCCGACAGACCGGTGCCCTGGGATCGACCGTTCGGGCGTGCTTCGAGGCCGAGCTGCCGCTCGGCGCCTCAGCATGAGGGGCGGGGAGCGTGCCAGAACACCTCAGACGAAATGGCCCTCAGCCGCAGATCAGATCGATGTCGTGCCGCCTGAGGCGGTCGGCGAAGGGCTCGGGCGGCGGCCGGTCGGTCACCACGGTGAGCGGCACGGCGAGGTCGAAGGTCTGGAGGTTGGCCTGGCGCCCGAACTTGCGGGAATCGGCCAGCAGCACCGCCCGCCGCGTCTGGCCCCGCAGCGCCCGGCGCAGGACGGATTCGTGCTCCTCGTAGTCCATCCAGCCCTGGGCGAGGTCGCAGGCGGCGATGCCCATGATCGCGAGGTCGAAGAAGTGGCGCCTCGCGTAGTCCACGGTGTCGTAGCCGACCAGCGCGTTGTCGTTCGGCCGCAGCCGGCCCGGCGTCAGGTTCACCCGTGCCGGGCTGTCGGCGAGCAGCAGCGCGAGGTCGATCGAATTCGTCGTCACCGTGAGCTTGCGGGTGGTGAGCCGCCGGGCCAGCGCCAGCGTGGTGGTTCCGGTGTCGATGAAGATCGACATGCCGTCCTCGACCAGCCCCTCGGCCAGCGCGGCGACGCGGCCCTTCTCGCGGCTGTTGAGCCCGCTGCGCTCGGTGAGCGGCCGCTCCTGATCGAGGCGCGGGCGAACCGCGCCGCCGTGGATGCGCCGCAGCAGCCCGCGCTCCTCCAGCATCTTCAGGTCGCGCCGGATCGTCTCGTCGGAGACCGCCAGGGCGGCGGCGATGCTGGTGACGCCGACGCGCCCGGTCTGCGCGAGCTGCGAGAGGATCTCCTCGTGGCGATGATCGGTCAGCATCCCGGCCCTGTCCCCTTTGCGCTCAGGATAGCGCCGCGGACACGGACCGGTCGCGTACAATTTCCAAGACGTGCACAGGGCGCGAGAACCACCCCATGCACGCCCTCCACTGAAAGCCCGCCCGGCAAGGGCCGGGCGGGCTCTCGTTCCGATCGCGAGGGTTCAGGCGTCGAGGGCCGGGGCGAGGCGGTGATGCGTCGCCTGCTCGTAGGCGTAGGCGTAGGCGAGGAGGTCGCCCTCGCTCCACATCCGGCCGACGAAGATCAGGTTGAACGGCGAGCCGGAGGCGTAGGCGCCCGCCGGCAGCGTCACCCCCGGCAGGCCGGCGATGTTGATCTCGCAGACCGTGGTCTCCAGCAGCGTGCCCGGCCCGTGCAGCGGCGGCAGCTCCGCCCGCATCTGCGGGAAGACCAGGGCGTCGAGTTCGTGCTCCGCCATCACCCGGTCGAACAGGGCGAGATAGGCCTCGCGGGCGGCGAGGAAGTCCGAGAGGTCGGGCGGGCTCGCCGGGTCGGCGAGGCAGGCGGCGAGCCCGCGCAGGTTGGTGATCGGGTGCAGCACGCCGCCGGGCGCGAAGGCGTCCTCGGCCTTGGTGGCCTCGCTGAACGCGGCGAAGCTGCGGATCGCCACGTCCGGCCCCATCCGTTCCAGGTAGAGCTGGAGGTCGTAGGGCGCGGATTCGAAGCCGCGGGCGTCGAAGTAGACGAGGCCCGGCGTCGGCTCGGCGATGGCGGCGAAGCCCGTGCCGGAGAAGGGATCGGCCACCACGGTGGCGCCGGCCGCTTCGAGCTCGGCTTGCGCGCGGGCGTAGAGGGCGGTGGCCTCCTCCGAGAGCGGCAGGTCGCGCCAGCCGGGTCCGTAGAGGCCGAGGCGCTTGCCCGCCAGCGCGCCCGCGTCGAGGCCCGCCGCGTAGCCTCCGGCCGGGCGCTTGCCGATGCCGGCCACGGTCTTGGGGTCGGCGGCGGTGTAGCCGGCGAGCGCGTCGAGGGTGAGCGCGGCGTCGCGCACGCAGCGGGCGATCGGCCCGACCACGTCGCGGGTGCTGCCGGCGAGCGGCATCACGCCGGCATTCGGCACCAGGCCGAAGCTCGGCTTGATGCCGACCAGGCCCTGCGCCGAGGCCGGGTTCTGGATCGAGCCGCCGGTCTCCTCGGCGAGCCCCAGCACGGCGAGGCTCGCGGCCACCGCCGTGGCGGTGCCGGCGCTCGACCCGCCGGGGATGCGGTCGGGCGCCGCCGGGTTGAGGGTGGGGCCGGCCCAGCTATCGTTGGCGTGGCTGCCGGTATGGCTCAGCACCGGCACGTTGGTCTTGCCGAGGATGACGCAGCCGGCCGCGCGCATCCGCGCCGTCACCGGCGCGTCGGTCGCCGGGATCAGGTCGACGCCGCCGGCCTCGGCGCTGAGGAAGTGCCAGCCGCCGGTGCTCGGCAGGCCGGCCATGTCCATCGTGTCCTTGATGACGACCGGCACCCCGGCGAGCGGTCCCAGCTTCTCGCCCGCGGCGCGGCGGGCATCGATGGCGCGGGCGTCGTCGAGTGCCCGCGGATTCATCACGATCAGCGCCTTGTAGCGCGGGTTGTAGGTCTCGATCCGGGCCAGGAAGGCCGCCGCCAGCGCCTCGGCGGTGACGCGGCCCTCGGCGAAGGCGCGCTGGCAATCCTCGACCGTCATCTCGATCAACTGCGCCGCCAGGGCGTCCTCGGCCGCCTCGGGGGTGACGGAAAGGGCCAATGCGTTCATCTCGATCTCGCGCTCCGCAACTTTGAAGACGGCGAGGCCGATTCCGTCCCGTTGGAATCGCTCACGCGGATCGTCCGCGCGGGGGCTTGAGCGGGGACTCGCGTGCTCGCCGTCACCGGTTCTCACGGCCGGCGCGAGCCTTCTGGCAAGGGCCATGCCACAAAACCCACAAATCCCTCGGAACGGGCTCGGCCGGGGCGTCGCCCGATTCGGGGCACGGCCGGCCGAGCGGACGCTTTTTTCGCGCGCGGTTCCGCGCGCGGCGCGGTCCGCCCGAGGGAGCGCCTCGGCGGGCGGCGGCGAATGCGGCCCGCGTTAACCGGCCCTTAAACGTAAACCGCCCTCCCCTATAGGGCAGGCATGCCAATCCCGGTCCCCTGCGGCCGGCCGGCTGGGCCGGCGGAGCCCCCGTATGCTGGATTCCGTCCGGATCTCGCTCAAGGTGCTGAACGCGGTCCAGCTCGCCCTGATCGCGGCGGCGGCGCTTCTGCTCGCCTGGATCGGGACCGCCGTGATCGGCGCCGGCCCGGCCACGGACGGGGCGCAGCGGATCGCCCAGACCGGCGCGCGGGCCTTCGCCGAGGCGGTCGATGCGGAGCTGCACGGCGGCGTCGCCGATGCGCGGACCCTCGCCCTGCTGCTGCGTCCCGGCGATCCGGCCCTGAGCGAGGCCGAGCGCGCGGCCCTGTTGCGGGACTGGCTCGCGCTCAACCCGCGCTACGGGGATGCCGCCCTGATCGGTCCGGACGGGAGCGTGCGGGCCGCCGCCGATCCGCGAAGGGTCGGCAGCAGCGTCGCCCGCCAGCCCTGGTTCGCGCGGGCGCGCAACGCCGAGATCGTCATCGCCACCAACGACGGCGACGAGACGGCGCCCTTCGACGTCATCCTGTCCCTGGGGATGCCGGGCCGGGCCGACCGGATCCAGCTTCGCGCCGGCCCCGCCTTCCTCGAGATCGGCCCGCGCCTGCGCCGGGCGCTCGACGAGTTCGTGGTCGATGGCATCGACACGACGCTGCCGCTGTTCCGGACGCTGGTGCGCAACACCGACGTCCAGAACGGTCTCTACGACATCCACTGGCTCGAAAGCTTCCTCGCCCGCGAGGAACTGGCCGGCGTCGAGCCGCGGCGCTGAGAGGATGGGACGGCCGGCGTGTCCCGTCACGCCTGCTTCCTCCTGACGGCTGGTGTCGGCGCCCGGAGCGCGCGACAACGCTCCGATGCACGACAGGCATCCCGTGGACATCACGCCCGACATCCTGCTCAAGGCCTACGCCGCCGGGATCTTCCCGATGGCCGAGGATGCGGACGATCCGACGATCTACTGGGTCGAGCCCCGTGCCCGCGGCGTGCTGCCCCTCGACCGCTTCCACGTGCCCCGGCGCCTCGCCCGCACCGTGCGCTCGGATCTGTTCGAGGTGGTGAGCGACCGGGATTTCGACGCGGTGATCGACGGCTGCGCCGCCCCCCGCCGCGACACGGCCCGCACCTGGATCAACGCCCGCATCCGCGACCTCTACGGCGCGCTGTTCGATCTCGGCCACTGCCACACGATCGAGGTCTACCACGAGGGGCGTCTCGCGGGCGGCCTCTACGGCGTCTCGCTCGGGGCGGCCTTCTTCGGCGAGAGCATGTTCCACGAGGTGCGCGACGCCTCGAAGGTCGCCCTGGTCCATCTCGTCGCGCGGCTCCGCGCGGGCGGCTACCGGCTCGCCGACACGCAGTTCCTCACCGATCACCTGAGCCAGTTCGGCGTCGAGGAGGTGCCGCGCCACATCTACAAGCGCCAGCTCGCCGTCGCGATCGCCGAGCAGGCCGAGTGGGGTCCGCCGGACCGGGTGTTTCGCGGCGCCGAGGCCCTGGCCGCCCTCGGGGTCGGCGCAGAGCAGGCCTAATCCGGGTTTCGAAAGGGCGAGCCCTTTCGCGGGTCCAGGGCGGAGCCCTGTTGAAGGGAAGCCGGGGCTCTGCCCCGGCGCCCCGCCAAAGGGATGATCCCTTTGGAATCCCGATTGTCTTCAGCCGGGAATCGGTTCGAGCCGCACCAGGCGATCGGCGAGGGCTGCGGCCGCCCGCGGGTCCGTGCGCACGGGCTCGCCGAGCAGGCCGTCGATGACGAGCGACGCGATGCCGTGGACCAGGGCCCAGGACCGCAGGGCTTCGTCGGCCGCTTCGGCGGCCGGCACCAGCGTGGCGACCCGCTCCGACAGCACCGCGTAGGCCGCGGCGGAGGCGTCGCACAGCGCCGGGGGCCGGGCTCCGCCGCCGGACCGCGCGCCGCCGAACATCAAGCGGAACAGGCCGGGCTGCGCGGAGGCGAAGGTGACATAGGCCGCCCCCTGCGCGTAGAGGGCTTCGCGTCCCGACCCCGCCCCACCCCGGTCGGCCGCCTCCAAGGCCGCGCGCAGCCGCTCGAAGCCGACGACGGCCACCGCGGCGAGCAGGGCATCCTTATCGGGGAAGTGCCGGTAGGGCGCCATCGCCGACACGCCCGCCCGGCGCGCGGTCTCGCGCAGGCCGAGCGAGGCCGCTTCACCCCCCTCCTCCAGGATCGACAGCCCGGCCGCGACCAGAGCCTCGCGCAGCTCGCCGTGATGGTAGCCGCCCTTGGCCGGATTCGGTTCTCCCCGCGATGTTGACACTGTAAGCAGCGCGCCTATGATTACACCGTAAACATGGAGTGGATGCCATGCAGACCGCGGATGAGCAAGCGACCGGGAGCGGCCGGCCCCGGCGGGACTCGGTCGATCTCTCGGCCTATCCCGGCCTCGTGGTGGTCTATCTCGGCTTCCGGGTCGGCCGGCTGCGGGGCCTGAAGGCGCTGCTCGGCATCGGGCGCGGCCTGTCGCAGGTGCAGCGGGAGATGCCCGACGGGCTGCTCGCGCACGAGAACCTCGTCTACGGCCTCAACCATATCGGCATGCGGCAGTATTGGCGCGATCTGGAGAGCCTGGAGAGCTTCACCCGCTCGGATCCGCACAAGACGTGGTGGCGGGATTTCGGCCGCGATTCCGCCGGGAACGGCTTCTGGCACGAAGCCTACCGTCTCTCCGGCGGCATGGAGGCGATCTATGTCGGCATGCCCCGCCCGGTCGGGCTCGGCACCTTCGCCGCCGCCCGCCAGCCGCAGGGGCCGTTCATGACCTCGCGGCAGCGGCTGGCCTCGTAGGGACGATGCTCTACCGGAAGATCGCGTCGAAGATCGATTGCGGCTCGCGCGGGGGCGGCGGGGCCGGCGCCGGGCCCTCGTTGTTCGGGAAGAACTTTCGCGAGGGCTTCTGCTTGGGCTGGACCGGCACGCCGCGCGGGCCCTCGACGTCGACCTGACCGTTCTGGTTGACCTGTTGAGCCGTCTTGGTCGGGTCCGCGCCCTTCTTCTTCGGCTTCTCCTGGCGGGAGGCGAGCGCGGGGACGTCCTCCTGCTCCTTCGCCTCGGCGATCACGTCGGTGCCGCCCTTACAATCGGTCAGCCACACGTCGTAGATCGGGTGCTCGATGGCGTGGAGCCCCGGACTCGACGCGAACATCCAGCCCGTGAAGATGCGCCGGTACTTGCTGTCGAGCGTCACCTCGTCGACTTCGAGGAAGGCCGTGGTCTTCGGCGTCTCGGTGGGCGGGCGCGAGTAGCAGACCCGCGGCGTGAGCTGCAGGGCGCCGAACTGCACCGTCTCGTCGATGGAGACCTCGAAGGTCACGATCCGGCCGGTGATCTTGTCGAGGCCGGAGAACACCGCCGTCGGGTTCTTGATCTTGTCGGCGGAGGCCGGCAGCGCGGACAGGATCAGCGCCAGCGTGCCGAGCGCGGTCCGGCGCAGAACGGTTGCGGGGATGCGGCTCAAGGCGCCCTCTTGAGTCTGGCTCCGGCCGCCACGGCCGGCAAACGATCCGGCCGTTCCAACACCGTAAGGGTGGTCGAAAAAGGGCGGCGGTGGAAAAATGGAGACTTGGCCGATTCCCTAGTTCCGCACCGGCTTGGCGCCGATCGACATGCGGAAGATCGTGGTCGGGAAGACGATTTTCGACGTGCCGCCGTTCATCGCCTTGCTGCGGTTCATCTGCGCGGCCGGAATCCACAGGCCGCCCTCCTCGTCGATCCACATCGCGTCACCCCAGACGAGCCGCGGGTCCTGCACCAGCGTGCTCTGCGTGCCGTCGGGGGCGAATTTCAGGATGCGCAGGTTGTCGGTGTCGGAGGCGTAGATGTTGCCCTCGGCATCGATCGCGGTGCCGCCGGTCGAGACCGTGGCGGCGAACAGCGCCACATGCTTGCCCCGCTCGGCGTCGCTGACCCCGGCATCGTCGAGCCACTTGGTCTCGATGCGGTAGAGCGGGCCGGGGCAGGCCTGATAGTAGAACCACTTGCCGTCCGGCGAGACTTCGAGCTGGTCGGCGTGGATCGCGATCGGCTTGTCCTTCGGGTCGAGCAGCACCTTGTTCTCGCCGGTGAGCGGGCGCTGCGACACCGTGGAGGGATGTCCGTCGAGCACGCGCCGGAGCGAGCCGTCGTCGAGGTCGAGCACGATGATCCCGGGCTGGCCGGCATCGGTCAGGTAGACCTTGCGGCCGTTGAAGCGGAAATCGTCGATGAAGCTCTTGTCCGTGGTCCCCTTCCCCAGGGGGAAGACCTTGCGGACCGTGTTGCCCGCCAGATCGATCTGGACGAGCTTCGGCCCGCCGGGCAGGGGCGCCCCGCCGAGTTCCGCCGCGCCCTTGTCCACCACCCAGAGGTCGCCGTCCGGGCCGATGCGGATCGCGTTGGCGCCGACGAAAGCCTTGGCGGCGTCCTCGCCGGTCTTCCAGCTGTTCCAGGCGGCATCCGGGTAGGGCACGGGCTTGCCGTCCACCCACTCGCCGAGCTCGATCCCCTTGTCCTTCTGCTGACGCTGGAAGGGGGAGAACAGCCGCCCGTCCTTGGAGCGGGTGATGCCGTTGAAGACGAGGTTTTCCGATTTCAGGACCGGCGTCAGCTCGGCCTGCGCCTGGGCATCGGCCTCCTGCGCCCGCGCCGCCGTCGCGGAGAGGCACAGCAGCAGGGCCACCATCGTCGCTCGCATGGATCGTCCCATTCCATCCTTCGATGGAGGGACAAGGCCCGACGCGCCGATCCGTTCACCGGCAAGCCGGCGAAGGAAACGAGAAACCGTCTACTCGCCCGGCGTCCACGGCACGTAGTCGCCGGTGGCGGCGGGGCGTGCGCCCCAGGAGAGCTGCGAGCCCTTCGGCCGGTAGGCGGCCGCCGTGCCGGTGAGGTTCTCCTCGTGGGGCTTCTGCCACTCACGCGGCGTGTAGTCCTCCTCGCTCGGAGGGACGTCGCCGTTGTGGCACAGCCAAGCCCGCCAGCCCGGCGGCACGCGCGAGGCGTCGGCGTAGCCATTATAGACCACCCAGCGCCGCTCCGAGCCGACCGAGCGGTCGATGAGCGGGCCCTGCGCCTTGTAGTACTTGTTGCCGAGCTCGTCGGAACCGACGAAATGCCCGCTGCGCGCCGTGTAGAGCGCGAGCGACATCGTCTGCCCGTTCCACCACGTGAAGATGCGCAGCAGCGTGTCCTTGAGGGCCATGGTTCCTCCGGCGGGCGACGGGGTCCGCGGGCGCCGTCGCCGCGCCGTTATGGTCGTGACGCGCGCGCGAGTCCAGCGCCCTGCGGCGCTGTCGCATTTTCGGCACGCCCGCCCGGTCTCGTGCGGCCGTTAACCCTATCGAACCCGGCTAACGACGATCCCGAGCCCCGCGCAGCCTGTGAATCGAAAAAATTTCCCGGCGGATTCGATCAGGCCGAAAGGCCACTTAGCGCGACGTTCCGGATATCCACAGGTTTATGGCGCAGAACACAACATCTAGCGCGGAACACGGGTAGCCGGCACTAGTTATTGACGCAGATGGCCACCCGGACGTAAGGTTCGGGCATCGCTTCGGACGGCTCGGCGGGGTTCTCGAAAGACCCTGTTTCCGCATGACGGACAGGCCCCCGCCTGATGGAATCAGGGGGCCTACGGACCGGCCGGGGCAAGTTCCGGCTTTTCATCCAGGCATCGCGGCTCGCACCGCGGCACGGGGCTCTTCGGCCCCGAGGGAGAGGGATTCATGCGGTTCGAGCGGCGCTACACCACGGCAGGCCAGTCTCCCTACGCGTCCATCGCCTTCCGCGAGGCGGTGAGCGAGATCCGCAACCCGGACGGCTCGGTCGTCTTCCGGCTCGCCGGCATCTCGGTGCCCGAGAGCTGGAGCCAGGTCGCCGCCGACGTGCTGGCCCAGAAATACTTCCGCAAGGCCGGCGTCCCCGCGCGCCTGAAGAAGATCGAGGAGAACAGCGTCCCCTCCTTCCTCTGGCGCTCCGTGCCGGACGAGGCGGCGCTCGCCGAGCTTCCGGAGGACGAGCGCTTCGTCTCCGAGATCTCCTCCACCCAGGTGTTCGACCGGCTCGCCGGCTGCTGGACCTACTGGGGCTGGAAGGGCGGCTATTTCTCCTCCGAGGAGGACGCCGCGGCCTTCATGGACGAGCTGCGCTTCATGCTCGCCCGCCAGATGGTCGCGCCGAACTCGCCGCAATGGTTCAACACCGGCCTGCACTGGGCCTACGGCATCGACGGGCCGAGCCAGGGCCACTTCTACTGCGACCCGAAGACCGGCGTGCTGACGAAGTCGGCCACCGCCTACGAGCACCCGCAGCCGCATGCCTGCTTCATCCAGTCGGTGCAGGACGACCTCGTCAACGAGGGCGGCATCATGGACCTGTGGGTGCGTGAGGCCCGCCTGTTCAAGTACGGCTCCGGCACCGGCTCGAACTTCTCGATGCTGCGCGCCGAGAACGAGCGGCTCGGCGGCGGCGGCAAGTCGTCCGGCCTGATGTCCTTCCTCAAGATCGGCGACCGGGCGGCGGGTGCGATCAAGTCCGGCGGCACGACGCGGCGCGCCGCCAAGATGGTGATCGTCGATATCGACCACCCCGATATCGAGGCCTTCATCGACTGGAAGGTGAAGGAGGAGCAGAAGGTCGCCGCGCTGGTGACCGGCTCCAAGGTCGTCTCGAAGCACCTGACCGCGGTGATGAAGGCCTGCACCCAGTGCGAGGCGGAAGGCGACGCCTGCTTCGACCCCGAGCGCAACCCCGCTCTCAAGCGCGAGATCAAGGCCGCCCGCAAGGCGATGGTGCCCGACGCCTACATCAAGCGCGTCGTCCAGTTCGCCCGCCAGGGTTTCACCAAGATCGAGTTCCCCGTCTACGACACCGACTGGGACTCGGAGGCCTACCTCACGGTGGCCGGCCAGAACTCCAACAACTCGGTCTCGCTGACGGACACGTTCCTGCGCGCCGTCGAGGCGGACGGCGACTGGAGCCTGACCTCGCGCACCACCGGCAAGGTCTCCAAGACCGTCAAGGCGCGCGAATTGTGGGAGAAGATCGGTGAGGCGGCCTGGGCCTCGGCCGATCCGGGCCTGCACTTCAACACCACGATGAACGACTGGCACACCTGCCCGACCGGCGGGCGGATCCGGGCCTCGAACCCGTGCTCCGAGTACATGTTCCTCGACGACACGGCCTGCAACCTCGCCAGCGCCAACCTGCTGACGATGTACGATCGCGAGACCAAGCACTTCGACACGCAGGCGTTCGAGCACCTCAACCGGCTCTGGACCGTGGTGCTCGAAATCTCGGTGATGATGGCACAGTTCCCCTCGAAGGAGATCGCCGAGCTTTCCTACAAGTACCGCACGCTCGGCCTCGGCTACGCCAATATCGGCGGCCTCTTGATGACCATGGGCCTGCCCTACGACTCCGATAAGGGCCGGGCGCTCGCCGGCGCGCTCACCGCGATCATGACGGGCGTGGCCTACGCCACCTCCGCCGAGATGGCGGCCGAGCTCGGCACCTTCGAGGCCTACCCTGAGAACGCCGACCACATGCTGCGGGTGATCCGCAACCATCGCCGCGCCGCCCACGGCGAGGCGACGGGCTACGAGGGGCTCAACGTCGCCCCCGTGCCGCTCGACCACGCCAACATCCCGCAGGACGACATCGGCGCCCACGCCGTCGCGGCCTGGGACCGGGCGCTCGCGCTCGGCGAGCGGCACGGCTACCGCAACGCGCAGGCCACCGTGATCGCGCCGACCGGCACGATCGGCCTCGTGATGGATTGCGACACCACCGGCATCGAGCCGGACTTCGCCCTGGTGAAGTTCAAGAAGCTCGCCGGCGGCGGCTACTTCAAGATCATCAACCAAGCCGCCCCCGACGCCCTGCGGGCGCTCGGCTACCGCGAGGCCGAGATCGCCGAGATTGAGGCCTACGCCGTCGGCCACGGCTCGATGGGCCAGGCCCCGGCGATCAACCCCGGCTCGCTGCGCGCCAAAGGTTTTTCGGATGACAAGATCGCGGCGGTCGAAGCCGGGCTGAAATCGGCCTTCGACATCAAGTTCGTGTTCAACCGCTGGACGCTCGGCGACGACTTCCTGAAGGACACCCTCAAGGTGCCGGCGGAGAAGCTCGCCGACCCGACCTTCGAGCTGCTGCCGTTCCTCGGCTTCTCGAAGAAGGAGATCGAGGCCGCCAACACCCATGTCTGCGGGGCGATGACGCTGGAGGGCGCGCCCTTCCTCAAGCGCGAGCACTACGCGGTGTTCGACTGCGCCAACCCCTGCGGCCGCACGGGCAAGCGCTACCTCTCGGTCGAGAGCCACATCCGCATGATGGCGGCGGCGCAGCCCTTCATCTCGGGGGCGATCTCCAAGACCATCAACATGCCGAACGACGCGACGGTGGAGGATTGCAAGGCGGCCTACCTGCTGTCCTGGCGCCTCGCGCTGAAGGCCAACGCCCTCTACCGCGACGGCTCCAAGCTGTCGCAGCCCCTCAACGCCGCCCTGATCGCGGATGACGAGGACGAGGCGGAGGACGCGCTTGAGGCGATCATCCAGGCCCCGGCGGCGGCCAAGGCGGCGGCGGCGGCGGAAAAGATCGTCGAGCGGGTGATCGAGCGGGTCGAGCGCATCCGCTCGCGGGAAAAGATGCCGGACCGCCGCAAGGGCTACACCCAGAAGGCGGTCGTCGGCGGGCACAAGGTCTACCTGCGCACCGGCGAGTACGAGGACGGGCGCCTCGGCGAGATCTTCATCGACATGCACAAGGAAGGCGCGACCTTCCGGAGCCTGATGAACAACTTCGCCATCGCGATCTCGCTCGGCCTCCAGTACGGCGTGCCGCTGGAGGAATACGTCGAGGCCTTCACCTTCACCCGCTTCGAGCCGGCGGGCTTCGTGCAGGGCAACGACGCGATCAAGAACGCGACCTCGCTGCTCGACTACGTCTTCCGCGAGCTGGCCGTGTCCTATCTCGGCCGCACCGATCTCGCCCACGTCAACCCGTCCGAGATCGGCGGCACGGTGCTCGGCGGCGGCGAGGGCGACACCACCCGCGAAGCGGGCAAGTCCGCTCCGGCGGCCTCGGCCATCGTCTCCCGCGGCCTGCTGCGCGGCTCGGCCGACCGGCTCACCCTGATCCAGGGCGGCCCGGGCGGCGCCACGATGGGGGTGGCCGCGGCGGCCACGGGCCAGACGGCCCCGGCCGGCGGCACGGTCCACGCGGTGCGGGGCGCCACCGCCCTGAAGGCGGAGCCGCAGAGCGTCGGCAGCGTCGAGACGCTGCCCTTCGCCAAGCCGGAGCCCAAGGCCGAGCGCAGCGTCGCGGACCGGCGGGCCGAGGCGAAGATGAAGGGCTATGTCGGCGAGGCCTGCCCGGAATGCGCGAACTTCACGCTGGTCCGCAACGGCACCTGCCTGAAGTGCGACACCTGCGGGAGCACGACGGGCTGCTCCTGAGCCATGAGGGCGCCTCGGAGATCGTCGCCGTCGGCGGCATCTTCGAGCACGAGCCCAGCCTCATCGTGACGAAAGAAGGGGCGCATCG
>NZ_BPRD01000189.1 GCF_022179745.1 Methylorubrum podarium | reverse complement strand
TCGGTTTCAATCACCGCCGCGACCCAGAAGAACAGAAACGCGACAAGGGCAACCTCTCTCGAGAGGGAGGACCAAGGCGATCTTTGGCATCGTCGGTTCAAGGGGGAGGGTCTCGCGCGTCGATGCGCCCTTCCTGCCGGTCGATTGTTTCTACAATATGTGGGAAATTATCCCACTGGATTCGCCGTTGGCTTGTTCAAGCCATTTCTTCGAGCGGAAATGGTGATGGCTGCCAGATCGCCTCGGCCTTGGTCCCGGCGATGTTCTCGCGCTCCCACCGATGCAAGATCGACGCGAGCGCCGCGCGATCGTCGTCCATCAGCGGCTCATGCAAGGATCGGATGCGCAGCCTCCACGTTCGCCATGGCTCATCTTGATGAGGATGCTGCAATGCAGGCGATGCCTGGACCTTCTGCCACCAGCATCGGGCTAAATTCAAATTCCCTAACGCAATATCGTAGACGAGATTTTCAAAAAAATCCTTTCCCCAAGTATAGTCCATGGTTGCCTCCGTTAAAGAACGACAGGCAAGTAAGGTATCTGCACTGCGAAGCAATTTTATGATTTTATTGAGTTGCTCAAGAAAATCTTTTGGCATTTCAGGGTCATCCCAACACCAATTTCTTGCTTGTCCATCAACGTTACTCAGTCGAGGAATATACTCCAAGCAAAAACCAGCGTGAGTGGCTGCTCTTACGTTGGGCAGAAAGAGAGGGTTCAACGTCCATTGTGGATTGAAGTGGCGAGCCGACGAAGTCCGATCGATCCAGATCTCCCGCGCAACATGCGTCACCGGCGTCAGCCACAGCGTATGACTGGTGACGAGCTTGAGGTCTGCGTGATGCTCAAGAAGAGGAAGGACGAGCTGCTGGACCTGTCGAGCGGTGGTCATCAGCGGGGTTTCACCTGCGTCACGATGATTCGGACCGTGTCAGGAAAATACCTGCTCGCTCTGGTTGCAAGAGTGCGCGTGCAGTTGTTCAGAAGGGGTGCAAAGCCGGCCGCGCTGAGCCGGGCAGGTTCCAGAGCAATGACCGGATCTCCAAGGCCGTATGGCAGAGGCAACAGCGATCCGCTCTCGGCCCAAACAAAAACGCCGCCCCGAAAGGGGCGGCGCTCCGAGGATGTCGTTTAGTGGCAGGCGTCAGGCCGCCTGACGCGCCTTGTTCAGGAGCTTGCGGTTCACCAGTACCTCGGCGATCTGCACCGCGTTGAGGGCCGCGCCCTTGCGCAGGTTGTCCGAGACGCACCAGAAGTTCAGGCCGTTCTCGACCGTGGCGTCCTCGCGGATGCGCGAGATGTAGGTGGCATCCTCGCCCGCCGCCTCGTGCGGGGTCATGTAGCCGCCGTTCTCACGCTTATCGATCACCAGCACGCCGGGGGCCGAGCGCAGGATCTCGGTGGCCTGCTCGGGCGAGAGCGGGCGCTCGAACTCGATGTTCACCGACTCGGCGTGGCCGATGAAGACCGGCACGCGCACCGCGGTCGCCGTGAGCTTGATCTTGGGATCGAGCATCTTCTTGGTCTCGGCGACCATCTTCCACTCTTCCTTCGTGTAGCCGTCCTCCATGAACACATCGATGTGCGGGATGACGTTGAAGGCGATGCGCTTGGTGAACTTCTTCTGCACGACCTCGCCGGCGGTGAAGACGGCGCGGGTCTGGCTGAACAGCTCGTCCATGGCGTCCTTGCCGGCGCCGGAGACCGATTGGTAGGTCGAGACCACGACGCGCTTGATGGTGGCCGCCTCGTGGAGGGGCTTGAGCGCGACGACGAGCTGCGCGGTCGAGCAGTTCGGGTTGGCGATGATGTTGCGCTTGGTGAAGCCCACCACCGCGTCGGCATTCACCTCGGGCACGATCAGCGGCACGTCGGCGTCGTAGCGGAACGCGGACGAGTTATCGATCACCACGCAGCCCTGCTGACCGATCCGCGGGCTCCACTCCTTCGACGCGTCGCCGCCCGCCGACATCAGGCAGATGTCGGTGTCGGAGAAGTCGTAGGTGTCGAGCGCTTTGACCTTCAGAATCTTGTCGCCGAAGGAGACTTCCTGGCCCAGGCTGCGGCTGGAGGCCAGCGCCACGACCTCGTCGGCCGGGAAAGCGCGCTCGGCCAGAATGTCGAGCATCTCGCGGCCCACATTGCCCGTGGCTCCGACGACGGCGACCTTGTAACCCATCTCACCAAACTCCGCTGCGCGGGCGGGATGCAACCGGCCCGCCTCTTCCCGTGGCCGGCGGACGCACCGCTCGAGCCCTTCGTTCGGGAAGATTCCATAGGCTGAAGAGCCCGCCCCGATTCGTGTTCGAGGTGGGCCCGTCAGGCGCCCGGAGCAAGATGCCCGCCGCGCGGCCCTGTCAAGTGGCGCCCGCGGGCGGCGGCGGTGCCCTAGTGACGGAGCGATGCCGCCGTCGGGCGGCGATTCACCATCGGGCGAGAATTTCGAGGATAGGCCGCGTCCGCGCAACCGGCTGGTGGCTGGCCGCAGGGCAGAGGTCGAAGGACGGCGAGGGCTCTCGTGCCCCGCGGACCCGACAGAGGCCTGCGCATGCTCCCCTATCCGGACGACGCCCACGATCGATCCCACGAACCTGAATCCGACGACCTCCGCGACCTGACGCGCCCCCGGCCGCGCC
>NZ_BPRD01000188.1 GCF_022179745.1 Methylorubrum podarium | reverse complement strand
GCGCGCTCCAGCGCGCGGACCACCTCGCGGGCGTAAGGATCGGCGTCGCTGGTGATCGTCGCCACCACCACCTGAACCGGCGCGAGCCAGAGCGGGAAATGCCCCGCGAAATGCTCGATCAGGATGCCGGTGAAGCGCTCCATCGAGCCGCAGATGGCGCGGTGGATCATCACCGGCGGCTTCTTCTGGCTGTCGGCGTCGATGTAGCTGGCGTCGAAGCGCTCCGGCAGGTTGAAGTCCACCTGCGTCGTGCCGCACTGCCAGTCGCGGCCGATGGCGTCGCGCAGCACGTACTCGAATTTCGGCCCGTAGAAGGCGCCCTCGCTGGGATTGACCGCGGTCTTGATCCGCCCCGCCGACTGCTCCTCGATCTGCGCCAGCACCCGCGTCATGACGGCTTCCGCATGGTCCCACAGGGCGTCGGAGCCGACGCGCTTCTCGGGGCGCGTGGAGAGCTTCACCAGGATCTGGTCGAAGCCGAAATCGGCGTAGGTCGAGAGGATCAGGTCGTTGATCTTCAGGCACTCGGCGGCGAGCTGGTCCTCGGTGCAGAAGATGTGCGCGTCGTCCTGGGTGAAGCCGCGCACGCGCATCAGGCCGTGCATGGCCCCCGACGGCTCGTAGCGGTGGACCACGCCGAACTCGGCCATGCGCAGGGGCAGGTCGCGGTACGACTTCAGGCCGTGCTTGAAGATCTGCACGTGGCCGGGGCAGTTCATCGGCTTCAGGGCGAACCAGCGCTTGTCCTCGGCCTCCTCGCCGGCGGATTGGGCGGCGAACATGTTCTCGCGGTACCAGCCCCAGTGGCCGGAGGTCTCCCACAGCGACTTGTCGAGGATCTGCGGCGCGTTCACCTCGGCGTAGTCGCCTTTCAGGCGGCGGCGCATGTAGGCGATCAGCTCCTGGAAGATCGTCCAGCCCTTGGCGTGCCAGAACACGACGCCGGGCCCCTCCTCCTGGAAGTGGAAGAGGTCCATCTCCTTGCCCAGGCGCCGGTGGTCGCGGCGCTCGGCCTCCTCCAGCCGGTGCAGGTAGGCGTCGAGATCTCCTTGAGACGCCCAGGCCGTGCCGTAGATGCGCGTCAGCATCGGGTTGTTGGCGTCGCCCCGCCAATAGGCGCCGGCGACCTTCATCAGCTTGAAGGCGGTGCCGACCTTGCCCGTCGAGGTCATGTGCGGGCCGCGGCAGAGGTCGAACCACTCGCCCTGGCGGTAGATCTTCAGATCCTCGCCCGCGGGGATCGCGTCCACCAGCTCGACCTTGTAGCTCTCGCCCTTGTCGGCGAAGAGCTTCTTGACGTCGTCGCGCGTCCAGACTTCCTTCGTGAACGGGGCATCGCGCGCGATGATCTCGCGCATCTTCGCCTCGATCTTCGGGAAGTCCTCGGGCGTGAACGGCTCGTCCTTGGCGAAGTCGTAGTAGAAGCCGTTCTCGATGACGGGGCCGATCGTCACCTGGGTGCCGGGCCAGAGCGCCTGCACCGCCTCCGCCAGCACGTGGGCGCAGTCGTGGCGGATCAGTTCGAGCGCCCGCGCGTCGTCGCGCGAGAGGAACTCGATCGCAGCGTCGTGCTCGATGATGTCGTCGAGGTCGCGCACCGTGCCGTCGAGCGCCATGGCGACCGTGCGCTTGGCGAGCGACTTGGCGATGCCCTCCACCACGGTCCGACCGGTCACCGCGGCGTCGTACGCGCGGGTGTTGCCGTCGGGGAAGGTCAGGATGGGCATGATGGGACCGTGTTTTTCGGAAGCAACGCCCCGCGGAGGGGACGGCGGGTTTTCGGAAGGCGCGGGGGTGAAGTCAATGCTGACGTGACGTTCGAGCCCGCGTGGCTTCTCGCAGCTTCGACGACGGACCCTTTCCGGCCTCCGCGCCGCCCCTCATGCTGAGGCGCCGCGCAGCGGCCTCGAAGCACGCCGCGACATCTCTCCCGGCTAACCGGTGCCTTAGGATCGACCGTTCCGGCGTGCTTCGAGGCCGAGCGTTCGCTCGGCGCCTCAGCATGAGGAGCGCGGCGCTTGCCGGAGAACGGGCTCGGACCGGCCGTCAGAGATCGTCCGGCCCCCAGCCGAGGCGCAAGGCGATCGCCCGGGCCTCGGCGTCGTCGAGGAACAGCACCAGCCCCGCCCCGCCGTCGGCGGCGATCCGGAAGCGGCGCGTCTCACCCGCTGGCCGGCACGCGTCGAGCTGTTCGAGCAGGCTCCAATCGAAGTTCTTGTCGGCCGGGAAGGTGATCGCCGGGATCGGCGGCTCCGTCTCGAACGCGACGCGGAAGCCGTGCCCGTAGGGGCCGAGCCCCGGCACCCGGGAGACGGTGAGGCCGCGGCAGGTCCAGACGCCGGCGATCTCGATCACGCGGGCGAAGAGTGCGCGGTAGGGCTCCTCGTCGGCGCCGTCGTAGCAGTGATCGACGAAGATCGCCGCGTTGGCGAACTCGTCCTCGATCCCGTCCGCCAGGGCGCGGTAGCTCCACAGGATGTCGATCGCCAGCGCGTCCGGGGCACGCTCGGTCAGCGGCAGGGTCTCGTTGTTGTCGCCGAGGGCGAATTCCGGATGCTCCGCCATCGACCGGGCGACGGCGCGAACGGACTGGCCCTCGTAGTGGGGGCCGAGCCGCAGGCCGGCGGCGATCAGGCCCTCCAGGGCCGCCTCGACGGCGTCGATCTCCGCCTCGCTGCGCACTTGCGGCGGCTGCGGCGTCGGTTCCCAGTCCAGCAAAGGCGAGGCCGGCAGGGGCGAGGCCGCCATGGGCGAGGCCGACATGGGCGGCGGGGAGGGGCGCTCCTGCCCGAACAGGCGACGAATCCAGCCGATCATGTCGTGCTCCACAACCATGCCGCCCCGCGCACGCCCGAGGCGTCGCCGTGCAGGCTGGCCCGGATCGGCGTGTCGAAGGCGTCGGAGAAGACGTGCGGCGCGACCGCCTCGGGCAGCGCGGCGACGAGGCTCTCGACCCGCGAGAGGCCGCCGCCGAGGACGATCACGTCGGGGTCGAGGATGTTGACCACGTGGGCGATGCCGCGCCCGAGGCGGTCGATGTAGCGCGCCATCGCGTCCGCCGCCGGCCGGTCGCCGGACTGCGCGGCGGCAACGATCTCTTCCCCGGTCCGTGTCTGGCGGGAACTGCGGAAAAAGTCGGCGGCGAGGCCGGGCCCCGAGAGCCAGGTCTCGATGCAGCCGTGACGGCCGCAATAGCAGGCCGGACCGGGGCGCTCGTCGTCGCGGGGCTGGGGAAGCGGGTTGTGGCCCCACTCCCCGGCGACGGCGTTGCGGCCCGTCAGCGCCTGCCCCCGCAGGGCGATCCCGGAGCCGACGCCGGTGCCGAGGATGATCGCCCAGACGATCGCCTCGCCCGCGCCGGCCCCGTCGACGGCTTCCGAGACGGCGAGGCAGTTGGCGTCGTTCTCGACCCGCACCGGGCGGTCGAGCCGGGCGGCGAGATCCTTTACGAATGGCCTGCCATTGAGCCAGACCGAGTTGGCGTTCTTGATCAGGCCCGTGGCGCGGGAGACGGCGCCGGGCATGCCGACGCCGACGCTCGCCCCCGCGGTGCCGGCCTGCCTCTCCAGTGCGGCGACGAGGCCGGCGATGGCGTCGAGGGTTCCGGCATAGTCGCCGCGCGGGGTCGGCACGCGGGTCTCCGCCCGCGTCGCCCCGTCGGCGTCCAGGGCGATCCCGGCGATCTTGGTGCCGCCGAGATCGATCCCGATGCGCAACCGCTCGGAAGCCAAGACGGGTTTACTGCGCCGCCACGGCCTTCGGAGCGGTGGGCGGCACATCCTCGCCCGGCCCCTCGGGCGACTCGTCCGAGATCTCGGTGCCGATCGCGACCGGATGCGCCATCACCTCGGCGAGCTTCTTCTTGTCGAGCTCGCCCTCCCAGCGGGAGACGACGATGGTGGCCACGCCGTTGCCGATGAGGTTGGTCAGCGCGCGGCACTCCGACATGAACTTGTCGACGCCGAGCACGAGGGTCATCGCCGCCACCGGCACCGGGTTGCCGGGGATGGCGGCCAGCGTCGCGGCGAGCGTGATGAAGCCCGCGCCGGTCACGCCCGAAGCGCCCTTCGAGGTCAGCATCGCGACGAGGAAGATCGTCGCGTACTGCCCGACCGAGAGGTCGGCGCCCACCGCCTGCGCCAGGAACAGGGTGGTGAGCGTCATGTAGATGTTGGTGCCGTCGAGGTTGAACGAGTAGCCCGTCGGGATCACGAGGCCGACGACCGAATCCGAGGCGCCCAGCCGCTTCATCTTGGTCATCATGTGCGGCAGCACGGTCTCGGAGGACGAGGTGCCGAGCACGATCAGCAGCTCGTCCTTGATGTAGGCGAGGAACTTGATGATCGAGAAGCCGGCGAAAGCCGCGATGCCGCCGAGCACGACGAAGATGAACAGCAGCGAGGTGGTGTAGAACGTGCCGACCAGCCAGGCGAGGTCCACGACCTTGCCGATGCCGTACTGGCCCACGGTGAAGGCCATGGCGCCGAAGGCGCCGATGGGGGCGAGCTTCACCACGAGGCCGATGATGCGGAAGAAGACCTGACCCGCCGCGTCGATGCCGCGGGTGATGCCGGCGCCCTTCTCGCCCATGCCGGTGAGCACCACGCCGGTCAGGATCGCGATCAGCAGGACCTGGAGCAGGTCGCCGGTGGCGAAGGCGTCGAAGAAGCTCTTGGGGATGATCGCCAGGATGTGAGCGACGGTGGAGTCGGCGGCCGCCTTGCTGGCATAGCTCTCGACCGCCTTGGCATCGAGCTTCGACACGTCGGCGCCGAAGCCGGCGCCGGGCTGGATGACCTCGCCGACGATAATGCCGACGAGGAGCGCGATGGAGGAGACCACCTCGAAGTAGATCAGCGCCTTCAGGCCGACGCGGCCGACCTTCTTGAGGTCGCCGATCGAGGCGATGCCGTGGACGATGGTGCAGAAGATGATCGGCGCGATCAGCATCTTGATCAGCGCGATGAAGGCGTCGCCGAGCCATTTGAGCGACACGCCCGTTTTCGGGCTGTACCAGCCGAGCAGGACGCCGAGCACGATGGCGATCAGCACCTGGATGTAGAGCACCCGGTACCAGGGCACGTGCGCGGCGGGCACGCCCGCATCATGCGTTGCGGAATGGGCCATGTTTCCTCACCGATACCGTGTTGCGCGGCCTCGCCCGGGCGGCTTTAGGCGGACGCTAGTCTCTTTAATTTCAGTGCTCAATCGCACGCCGGTAGTCGGCGCCGCCTTTGTAACCGACGACGCTTCGGGCGACCCGGCCCGACTTTTCGGTCTGCCAAGGTCCCGTACGGGCGGGGCTGATGGCAAGGATGCGATGTCCATGCAAGGCTTGGGCGGTCCGATGCCGCAGGGATGTCGGTGGATGAAGTGGGTCCGGAAGACGTGCGAGGGGGCCGGAGCGGCCCGCAACGGCGGCCGGCCGGCTTTCGCCCGGCGCCGGCCGTTGGCCCTTCCCCTCGACGGGGGAGCGCTCTAGAAGCACGGCATGTTCGGCCTCTTCCCCCGCGCGACGCGAATTACGGGCCCGGCCTCCGCGTAAGGCGCCGCACCGGCGGCCGCCCCGGATGCCGGGTGAAGCCCTCCGCCCGTTTCCCTATCGCCGTCCCTCGCGACGAGAATCCTGCCGAACCCATGAGCGACCAGACCAACGCCGCCCCCGCGGCCGCACGCGACTACTCGCGAACGCTGTTCCTGCCGAAGACCGACTTCCCCATGCGCGCGGGGCTGCCCACCCGCGAGCCGCTCTTGCTGGAGCGCTGGAAGAGCATCGGCCTCTACGAGAAGATCCGCGCCGCCGCGAAGGGTCGTCCGCGCTTCGTGCTGCATGACGGACCGCCCTACGCCAACGGCAACATCCATATCGGCCACGCGCTCAACAAGATCCTCAAGGACGTGGTGGTGCGCTCGCAGGGCGCCCTCGGCCGCGACGCGAATTACGTGCCGGGCTGGGACTGCCACGGCCTGCCGATCGAGTGGAAGATCGAGGAGCAGTACCGCGCAAAGGGCAAGAACAAGGACGAGGTGCCGGTGCTGGAATTCCGCCAGCAATGCCGGGCCTTCGCCGCGGAGTGGCTGGACATCCAGCGTGAGGAGTTCAAGCGGCTCGGCGTCACCGGCGACTGGGACCACCCCTACTCGACCATGGCCTATCCCGCCGAGGCGCGCATCGCCGCGGAGCTGATGAAGTTCGCGGCCTCGGGCCAGCTCTACCGCGGCTCGAAGCCGGTGATGTGGTCGGTGGTGGAGAAGACCGCGCTCGCCGAGGCCGAGGTCGAGTACGAGGAGCATGTCAGCGACACGGTGTTCGTGGCCTTCCCGATCCGCGCGGGCGCCCCGGCCGAACTGGCCGGCGCCCGCGTCGTGATCTGGACCACCACGCCCTGGACGCTGCCGGCCAACCGCGCCGTCGCCTACTCGAAGCGGGTCGCCTACGGGCTCTACCGCGTCACGCAGGCCGCCGAGGACAATTGGGCCAAGGTCGGCGACAGCTACCTGCTGGCCGACGCGCTCGCCGAGGGCGTGTTCAAGGCCGCCCGCGTCGAGGCGTTCGAGCGCGTGGCCGACGTGCCGGCGGCGAGCCTCGCCGGGCTCACCCTGTCGCACCCGCTTCACGCCTTCGATCCCGGCTACGGCTTCCCGGTGCCGATGCTGGAGGGCGAGCACGTCACCGACGAGGCCGGCACCGGCTTCGTCCACACGGCGCCGAGCCACGGCCGCGAGGACTTCGAGGTCTGGATGGCCAACGGCCGCCGCCTCGCGGAAGCCGGGATCGACACCCGCATCCCCTACACCGTCGATGCCGACGGCATGCTCACGAAGGAGGCGCCGGGCTTCACCGGCCGCTTCGTCTTCACCGCCAAGGGCGAGAAGGGCGACGCCAACAAGGCGCTCATCGCCGCGCTGACGGAGGTCGGCGCGCTGGTCGCCCGCGGCGTGCTGCGCCACCAGTACCCGCATTCCTGGCGCTCCAAGAAGCCGGTTCTGTTCCGCAACACGCCGCAATGGTTCATCGCCATGGACCGGCCGGTGGACGCGTTGGGCAACCGGACCCTGCGCGAGACCGCGCTGCACGCGATCGAGGAGACGCAGTGGGTTCCGCCCCAGGGAAAGAACCGGATCAACGGCATGGTCGCCGGCCGGCCCGACTGGGTGGTCTCGCGCCAGCGCGCCTGGGGCGTGCCGATCACCGTCTTCGTCGAGCGCGAGACCGGAAAGGTGCTGCGCGACGAGGCGGTCAACGCCCGCATCGCCGAGGCGTTTGCCGCCGAGGGCGCGGATGCGTGGTTTGCCGACGGCGCCACCGAGCGCTTCCTGGCGCCCGAGCACGATCCGGCCAAGTACGAAAAGGTGACGGACGTCCTCGACGTCTGGTTCGATTCCGGCTCGACCCACGCCTTCGTGCTCGACGACGCGCAGGCGTTTCCCGGCCTCGCCGGCATCCGCCGAGCGGTCGATGGCGGGCCCGACACGGTGATGTACCTGGAGGGCTCCGACCAGCACCGCGGCTGGTTCCAGTCCTCGCTGCTCGAATCCTGCGGCACGCGGGGCCATGCGCCCTACGACGTCGTGCTCACCCACGGCTTCGTCCTCGACGCCAAGGGCGAGAAGATGTCGAAGTCGCGCGGCAACGTCGTCGCGCCGCAGAACGTCATCAAGGAATCGGGCGCCGACATTTTACGGCTTTGGGTCGCCGCGGCCGACTATTCCGACGACCTGCGCATCGGGCCTGAGATCGTCAAAACCTTCGCCGAGACCTATCGCAAGCTGCGCAACTCGCTCCGGTGGATGCTCGGTTCGCTCGCCCACCGGGTGCCGGACGACGACGTGCCGCTCGGTGAGATGCCGGAGCTGGAGCGCTTCATCCTGCATCGCCTGGCGCAGCTCGACGGCGAGATCCGCGAGGCCTACGCCGCCTTCGACACCAAGCGGATCGTGGCGCTGCTCAACGGCTTCATGACCGGCGACCTCTCGGCCTTCTACTTCGACGTGCGCAAGGACGCGCTCTACTGCGACCCGATCTCCTCGGTGACGCGCCGCGCCGCGCTCCAGGTGATCGACGCGGCGTTCCGCCGGGTCACGATCTGGCTCGCGCCCTTCCTCGCCTTCACGGCGGAGGAGGCATGGCTCGACCGTTACCCGTCGGAAGACGGCTCGGTGCATCTCCAGACCCTGCCGGAGACGCCCACGGAATGGCGCGACGACGCGCTGGCCGCCCGCTGGCAGAAGGTGCGCAAGGTGCGCCGCGTCGTCACCGGGGCGCTCGAGATCGAGCGCGCCGCCAAGCGCATCGGCGCGAGCCTGGAGGCGGCGCCGACCGTCTACGTGTCCGACGCCGACCTGCTCGGGGCGCTCGACGGCGTCGACTTCGCCGACATCTGCATCACCTCGGCGATCACGGTCCGCGCCGGCGAGGGACCGGCCGACGCCTTCCGCCTCGACGAGGTGAAGGGCGTGGCGGTGGTGCCCGAGCGCGCCGCGGGCCGCAAATGCGCCCGCTCCTGGCGGGTCACCCCGGAGGTCGGGCTCGACCGCGACTATCCCGACGTGACGCCGCGCGACGCGGCGGCCCTGCGCGAGTGGGATGCGGCGCATCCGGGGGCGGCGTGAGGCGCACCGCGAACCGCGAACGCCCCCTCTCCCCTCCGTGGGAGAGGGTGGCCCCCGAAGGGGGTCGGGTGAGGGGAGCCCGGCTGCTGGACGATGCGGAGCGTCGGATGGCGGGCGCTTCATCCTTCGCCGTCGCTCCCCTCTCCCGCCTCGCATCCGCGCGGCACCCTCCCCCGCAGAGGGGGGAGCGGAAACGCGTCGTGGGCCGAGTCTCGTCATGACCCCCTTCCGCGCCGGCCTGATCGCGGCCCTCGCCACGCTGGCTCTCGATCAGGCCTCCAAGCTCTGGCTCTATTTCGGCACCGACCTCGTGATGACCCAGCCCTGGCGGCTGGCGCCGTTCGCGGACTTCGTCGTGGTCTGGAACCGGGGCGTCTCCTACGGCCTGTTCCAGCAGGAGGGCGGGCTCGGGCGCTGGCTGCTCGTCGGGGTCTCGCTCGCCGCCGCCGTCGGCCTGTCGGTGTGGATGTACCGGGCCGGCTCGCGGCTGCTCACCGTGGCGCTCGGCCTCATCGTCGGCGGCGCCCTCGGCAACGCCATCGACCGGGCGGCCTACGGCGCGGTGTTCGACTTCGTCCACCTGCATGCGGGGACGTGGTCCTGGTACGTGTTCAACGTCGCGGATGCGGCCATCGTCGCCGGCGTCGTCGGGCTGATCCTCGACAGCCTGCGGCCCGCCGGGCGCAGGGCGCCGACGGACGTCGCGGAGGACGGCGGCCGTCCCCAGCCTTGAGGCGGGGCGCGGTCTCCTCCGCGTCAAGGCGCCATACCTTCGCCCGAAACCCGGCTCACCTCGGTTCCGAAGGTCTCGGTCCGCGATTCACGTTGAATCGCCGTCCGGCTGACTGCCCCGGATGAAAAGCGGGCGGAGCCGGTCTTTGAAACCTTGGGGAAATTGGCATGAACGGGCGGCGCAGCGTCTCGCGGGCTTTCGGAACGATCCGGCCCCTTGCCTTGGGTGCGGCCCTGCTGCCCTGCCTTGCGGTCGGCGCGGCCCGCGCCGAGGGCGAGTTCATGCGCGATACGCTGAGCAATCTCGGCCTGATCGAGCCGGAACGCCCCGCGATCACCTATCGCGAGCGCGCGCCGCTCGCCATGCCGCCCAAGCTCGGCGGCAAGGAGGACCTGACCGCCGGCCTGCCCGTGCCGCGGGCCCGCCAGGCCGATCCGGCCTGGCCGAAGGACCCCGAACTGATCCAGCGCGAGCGGGCCGCCGTCGAGGCGAAGAAGCCGATCGTGCGCGGCGCGCAGGGGCGCATGAACGACAACAACGAGACGCTCTCGGTCTACGAGCTGGAGGCCGGTCGCCGCGCCGGCGCCGGCGCCCTGACCGGACCGGCCAACACCCCCGGCGAGGGCGACACCCGCACCTCGACCTGGCTCAACCCGTTCGAACTGCTGAAGGGCAAGTCCGAGACGGTCGAGCCGTCCCTGGTCGAGCCCGATCGCGACACGCTGACCGATCCGCCCACCGGCTACCGCAAGGCGCCGATCAAGGTCGCCAAGCCGCAGGGCGGCCCCGTCGGTGGTCCGATCAACGACCGCGACGAAGCCGATCCGCGTGCCTATATCAGGAATCCGTCCGGGCGCTGAGCGCCACCGCCTTCGTGCGGGTCCGTCGTCCTCGATGGACTCGCGCGGTCGTCACGCAATCGGACGGACCGTCACCGCGCGGACACGTCGCGCGGTACGGGATTTGCCACCGGCAACCAATCTCGGGACAATGCCGGGATCGTCGAGACGGAAAGCGCGGAGGGCGGAAGGGCCCCCGCAAAGGACAGCAGGATGCACCTCTACCGGAAGGCCATCGCGCCCGTGGGACCGCAGCGAGGCCTGAACCACGCCGGCCGCGTGGATGCCGCCCCGTTCGGGCGCTCCGAGGCCGGCGGCCCGGAGGTCTCCGCCTTCGTGCTCGACAACGGCCTCGACGTGGTGGTGGTGCCCGACCACCGGGCGCCGGTCGCCACCCACATGATCTGGTACCGCAACGGCTCGGCGGATGATCCGATCGGCCAGTCCGGCATCGCCCACTTCCTCGAACACCTGATGTTCAAGGGCACGGAGAAGCATCCGGCCGGCGCCTTCTCGAAGGCGGTCTCGTCGCTCGGCGGCCAGGAGAACGCCTTCACCAGCTACGACTACACCGCCTACTTCCAGCGCGTCGCCCGCGACCATCTCTCGACGATGATGGCTTTCGAGGCCGACCGCATGGGCGGCCTCGTCCTCGACGATGCCGTGGTGGCGCCGGAGCGCGACGTGGTGCTGGAGGAGCGCCGGATGCGGGTCGAGACCGACCCGTCGGCGCAGCTCTCCGAGGCGATGGCCGCCTCGCTGTTCGTGCACCACCCCTACGGCATCCCGATCATCGGCTGGATGCACGAGATCGAGGAACTGAACCGCGGCCACGCCATCGACTACTACAAGCGCTTCTACACCCCCGAGAACGCGATCCTCGTGGTGGCCGGCGACGTCACGCCCGACGAGGTGCGGCGCTTGGCCGAGGACACCTACGGCCGGGTCGCGCCGCAGGGCGCGCGGCCGCTCCGGACCCGCCCGCGCGAGCCGGAGCCGCGGGCGATGCGCCGCATCGCGGTGGCCGACCCGAAGGTCGAGCAGCCGACCTTCCAGCGGCTCTACCTCACCCCCTCCTGCATGACCGCCCGCGACGGCGAGGGCCACGCGCTCGAACTGCTGGCCGAGGTGATCGGCGGCGGCGCGACCTCGTTCCTCTACCGCAAGCTGGTGCTGGAGATGGGCGTCGCGGTGAATGCCGGCGCCTGGTACATGGGCTCGGCCATCGACGAGACGCGGTTCGCCGTCTACGCCGTGCCGGCCGAGGGCGTGACCCTCGAGGCCCTGGAGGAGCACGTCGACCGCGTGCTGCGCCGTGCCCCCGAGGCGCTCGACCCGGTGGCGATCGAGCGGGCCAAGATCCGGCTCGTGGCCGAGACGGTCTACTCCTCCGACTCGCAGTCCTCGCTCGCCCGCATCTACGGCTCGGCGCTCGCCATCGGCGAGACCGTCGAGGAGGTGCGCGCTTGGCCGACCGAGATCGAGGCAGTGACCCGCGACCGGCTGGTGGCGGTCGCCGCCCGCTACCTCGTGCCCGCCCGCTCGGTGACCGGCTACCTCACCAAGGCCCGCGAGACGGACGTCACGACGGCCTGACGCCACCCGATTCTCCGCGCCGCCGGAAGGCCGGCGGCGCCGTTCGCGAAAAGACGCTTTCCAAGGAACTTCCGATGAATCTCGCCGAGACCGGCACCCGCACCGCGACCACGCCGACCCAGGCGCTGCCGCTCGCGGCCGCCCCCGGCATCGAGGCTTGGCACGTCGCCTCGCCGGTGGTGCCGATGATCGCGCTCTCCTTCACCTTCGAGGGCGGTGCGGCGCAGGACGCGGAGGGCAAGGCGGGCACCGCGCAGATGATGGCGCGGCTGCTCGACGAGGGCGCGGGCGACCTCGATTCCGACGCCTTCCAGGAGGCGCTGGCGGCCCGCGCCATCGAGCTGAGCTTCCATACCGGTCCCGATTCCATCGGCGGCTCGCTCAAGACCCTGACGAAGCACGCCGACGAGGCGATCCGCCTGCTCACCCTGGCGCTCGCCGAGCCGCGCTTCGACCCGGCCGCCATCGAGCGGGTGCGGGCGCAGATGATCGCCGGCCTGCGCTACCAGCAGAACGATCCCGGCGTGCTCGCCTCCCGCCGCTACTTCCGCGAGGCGTTCCCGGGCCATGCCTACGGGCGCCCGTCCGCCGGCACCGTCGAGACCCTGTCGGCGATCACCCGCGACGACCTCGTGGCGATGCACCGCGCCGTGATCGGCCGCGGCGGCCTGAAGGTCGCCGCCGTCGGCGCCTTCGACGAGGCGGGGATCACCGGGATGATCGCGCAGGCCTTCGGGGGCCTGCCCGAGGCCGGCCCGCTGAAATCCGTGCCGCCGACAGCGATCAACGAGCTCGGCCGGCGCATCGTCGTCGATCTCGACGTGCCGCAATCGGTGATCCGCTTCGGCCTCCCCGGCGTGGCCTGGCGCGACCCCGACTTCATCCCGGCCTACGTGCTGAACC
This sequence comes from Methylorubrum podarium, assembly GCF_022179745.1. Lineage (GTDB taxonomy): Bacteria > Pseudomonadota > Alphaproteobacteria > Rhizobiales > Beijerinckiaceae > Methylobacterium > Methylobacterium podarium. Next base: position 30,803 of record NZ_BPRD01000188.1, on the reverse strand, counting down.
ACATCCTGGGCGGCGGCGCCTTCACCTCGCGCCTGTTTCAGGAGGTGCGCGAGAAGCGCGGGCTGGCCTACTCGGTCGGCACCTCGCTCACCTCGCACCGGGCGGTCGCCATGACCTGGGGCTACACCGCCACCAAGAACGAGCGCGTGGTCGAGGCCCTCGACGTGATCGGCGACGAGATCCACCGCCTCATCACCGACGGCCCGTCCGACGAGGAGCTGCAGAAGGCCAAGGACTACCTGACCGGTTCCTACGCTCTCGGCTTCGACACCTCGACCAAGATCGCCAACCAGCTCGTGCAGATCGCCTTCGAGGGACTCGGCATGGACTACATCGCCCGCCGCAACGACCTCGTGGCGAGCGTGACCCAGGCCGACATCCGCCGGGCCGGCGCCCGCACGCTGGGCGACGGCCGGATGCTGGTGGTCGCCGCGGGGCGGCCGACGGGGTTGTAAGCAGGTTACCCCGAAGCGGGTTCGAACGAGGCCGGCACGCGGGGACGCGTTGCCGGCCTTATCTTTTTTTCATTGAGCAACCGTTTCCGTCATCCCGGGGCCGCGTCGCGGAACCCGGGATCCATCCGTGATGCGCGGTGAGAATTTGATGTCGAGGCCAGTCGTGGATTCCGGGTTCGCCTGCGGCGCCCCGGAATGACGAACATTGGTGAGCTTCAGACGCGGATACATTCCGTCGGTGTCGTTCTTTTGGCCGTGTTATCAGCCCAGGTGATCCGCTGATCCGCCTGCGCGACAATGCCTCGATCGTTGCCTGGATAGGCATGACGACATGGTGAGAGTGGAGCTGCTCCGAGGGGAGGGAAAGGGAAGCCGATGACCCGGGTCGTCATGCTGATTCACGGCGAGGCCGGCAATTACGGCGCGTCCTTCCCGGATTTTCCCGGCGCGACGACGGGCGCGGACGATCTCGATGAGCTCTACCGCAAGTCCGCCGAGATGCTGGCCTTCCATGTCGGCGGCTTGGTGGAGGACGGCGAGCCGGTCCCGCGGGCGCGCTCGCTCGAAGAACTGCGCGGCGACCCCGTTTTCGTCGCGGAGAGCAGGGACGCGATGATCGGCCTGATCGAGGTCGATCTGCCGGGACGGGCCGTGCGGGTGAACATCTCGGTCGAGGAAAGTCTGCTCAAGCGCATCGACCGCGCGGCCGAGGCGGCCGGCGAGAGCCGATCCGGCTTTCTGGCTCAGGCTGCCAAGGCCCGGCTGACCTCCATGGTGGCCTGATCCTCGGACATCGCCTTGGGTCCGCGCCCAAACCGCCTATCTGGTGGAGGCCGAACCCGCTCCCCGCGCGAGGTCCTCCACGATGCAGCTCACCGGACTCCACCACGTCACCGCCATCACGGGGCGGGCGGCCGACAACCTCGCCTTCTACACCCGCGTGCTGGGGCTCAGGCTCGTCAAGAAGACCGTCAACCAGGACGACGTCTCGGCCTATCACCTGTTCTATGCCGACGGGCGCGCCTCGCCCGGCACCGACATCACCTTCTTCGACTGGCCGGCGCCGCCCGAGCAGCGCGGCACCGACAGCATCGCGCGCACCCTGCTGCGCGTCGGCGGCGCGGCGAGCTTCGACTGGTGGCGCGAGCATCTCGGCCGCCAGGGCGTGACCCACCATCCGGCGATCGAGCGGGACGGGCGCCTCACCCTCGACTTCGAGGACGGCGAGGGCCAGCGCCTCGGCCTCGTCGATGACGGCGGGGCGGGCGAGGCGCATCCCTGGGACGGCAGTCCGGTGCCGCCGGAGCACCAGATCCGGGGCCTCGGCCCGATCCGCCTCGCGGTCTCGCAGCCCGAGCGCACCGAGGCCGTTCTGACGCAGATCCTCGGCTTCCGCCGCGCCCGCACCTTCGAACTGCCCGAGGGCGAGGTGACCGTATTCGAGACCGGCGCGGGCGGTCCGGCCGCCGAGGTCCAGCTTCTCAAGGACACGAGCAGGCCGGCGCGCCAGGGGGCCGGCGCCGTCCACCACGTCGCCTTCCGCATCCCGGACGCCGACTACGAGGCCTGGGCCGACCGCCTCAAGCAGCGGCGCATTCCGTCCAGCGGCCCTGTCGATCGCTACTATTTCAGCAGCCTGTATTTCCGCGAGCCGAACGGCATCCTGTTCGAGATCGCCACCGACGGGCCGGGCTTCGCCACCGACGAGCCGATGGAGACCCTCGGCGAGCGCCTCGCCCTGCCGCCCTTCCTCGAACCGCGCCGGGCCGAGATCGAGGCGGGGTTGAAGCCGCTCTAGGGCCGGTCCGCCCCGCGAGCCGATCGCGAATCATGCTACGGTTGTGTTTCGGGTCGGTTCGACGTGAGGAAGAAGGCGATGCGGGGCGCGACGACCAAGGTCCTTCTCGCACTGGCGAGTGCCGTCTCGCTTTGCGTGGCGGCGGGCCCTGCGGCGGCAGCCCCCTGTTTCCGCTACACCGAACGTCTGACCCTTTCGGGCAAGCTGGTGGTCAAGACCTATCCGGGGATCCCGAACTACGAGAGCGTGGCCCAGGGCGATGCACCCGATACCGTCCTGGTGTTGCTTCTGCCCAAGCCGATCTGCATGGAGGCGAACAAGGCCGACACGTCCGTGCTCGACGAGGCGGTGTCAGGTGTCCGGGCGGTGCAGCTCGCCGCCACGCGCAAGGAACTGGGAGTCACCCCCGGTCGCGCGGTGCGCGTCTCCGGCAATGTCTTCGCGGCGCTTACGGGCCATCACCACACACCGCTCGTGATGAGCGAGGTGCGGGTCGAAAAAGCCCGCTGACGGCCGATCCATGCCGATCCGGCGATGCACCCTTGCCGGGGCAGCCATGCGCCGGATTCAAGAACAGTTCCAGACAAACCCACATTCGGTGCGCTGTGGCAGCGCTGCGTCTTGACGCGGATGCTGCAACTGCGAGAAGAGCCCGCTTTCGACGCTTCGAGAATCGGGAAACCTGCGGCCGATGAGCAAGTACAACGAGGAGCGCGTCCTCTCCGTCCATCACTGGACCGACACGCTCTTCTCCTTCCGCACGACGCGCGATCCCTCGTTCCGCTTCCGCAACGGCGAGTTCACGATGATCGGCATCGAGGTCGAGGGCCGGCCGCTGCTGCGCGCCTACTCGGTCGTCTCGGCCAATTACGAGGAGGAGCTGGAGTTCTTCTCCATCAAGGTGCCGAACGGTCCGCTCACCTCGAAGCTCCAGCACCTCAAGGTCGGCGACCCGATCATGGTCGGCAAGAAGCCGACCGGCACGCTCGTGCTCGACAACCTCCTGCCCGGAAAGAACCTCTACCTGCTCGGCACCGGCACGGGGCTCGCCCCCTTCCTGTCGATCATCAAGGACCCGGAGACCTACGACCGCTTCGAGAAGGTCGTGCTGGTCCATGGCTGCCGTCAGGTGCAAGAGCTGGCCTACGGCGAGACCATCACCGAGACCCTGCCTCGCCACGAGTTCCTCGGCGAGATGATCGCCAACCAGCTGATCTACTACCCGACCGTCACCCGCGAGCCGTTCCGCAACCGCGGCCGGATCACCGATCTGATGACCTCGGGCAAGCTGTTCGAGGATATCGGCCTGCCGCCCATGTCGATCGAGAACGACCGCTTCATGCTCTGCGGCTCGCCGGAGATGATCAAGGACACCCGCGAGATGCTGACCGGCCTCGGCTACGAGGAGGGCAACCACGGCGAGGCGGCCCACTACGTCATCGAGAAGGCCTTCGTCGAGAAGTGAGGTTTTCGACGGTTCGCTGAGGAACGGCGGGCGCCGCACCCGACATGACCCCTCCGCCCGCCCTGTTCGTCGTCGGCGCCGGCACCGAGATCGGCAAGACCTACACCACCGCCGCCCTCGTCCGCCGCCTGCGCGGGCAGGGCCGGCGGGTGCGCGCCCTGAAACCGCTCGCCAGCGGCGTACCCCCGCTCGACCATCCCGATTTCGCCGAGAGCGACACCGGCCGGCTGCTCGCCGTGCAGGGGCTCCCTGTGACGCCCGAGACGGTCGCGGCCTGCTCGCCCTGGCGCTTCGCCGCGCCGCTGGCGCCGGACCTCGCCGCCGCCCGCGAGGGACGCAGCCTCGCCCTTTCCGAACTGGTCGGATGGTGCGGTGCGCGGCTCGCCGAGGCCGAGGGCGGCGAGACGGTGGTGATCGAGGGCGTCGGCGGGCTGATGAGCCCGATCACCGAGGCCGCCACCGGCCTCGACTGGCTGAAATCCCAAGGCATTCCGGCCCTGCTCGTCTCCGGCAGCTATCTCGGCGCGATCAGCCACGCGCTGACCGCCGTCGAGACGCTGCGGGCGCACGGCATCCCGCTCGTCGGGATCGTGGTCAGCGAGAGCGAGGGGGCGCCGACCCCCGCCGAAACCGTTGCTGGGCAGATCGCCCGCTACGTCGCCGTCCCGGTCGTTTGCCTGACGCGGGGTGGGGAATTCCCGGACGGCCTGCCTGCCCTCGGCTGAGTCCTATCGTCCGCGCGGCGCCTTCGGCTCGCGGGATTCCTGGATCTCCTCGGCCTTCTCCTCATCGGTGTCGCTGCTGCGCTTGATCGTGTCGTCGGGCTTGGCGGCGAGCCCCTTCACGATGGTGACGAGGCGCTTGCACTCGTCCGGGAAGCCGTAGGACTCGAGCACGATCGCCGCGTCGCGGAGCGTCCGCAGATCGCGCACGATTTGCGCGTTCTTCGCTTCCTGAAGCTCCTTCTTCGCCGCGATGGCCGGTTCCAGCCCGGTATCCTCGACATCGCATTCGGCTCGGGCTGCCGGCATCGCGGCGAGCATCAGGAAGGCGCAGGCGATCAGGCGACGCATGGTCACGTCTCGTGTGGGTTGCGGGTTTTTTTGAAACTCAGCCGCGGTGGCGCAGCAGGTCGTTGGTCACGGCCACGAGCTGCGCGGCGCGGTAGGGCTTGGGCATGAACACCGACTCGTTCACCGCCTCGGCGGCGGAGAGGCCGTCGCGGCCGCCGGAGGTGTAGACCACCGGCAAGCGCGGCAGGCTGCGCCGGGCGCTGCGGGCCAGCGCGATGCCGTTCGTGTTGCGGGCCAGATCGATATCGGTGAAGAGCAGGTCCACCTGCTCGCTCGACAGGATCGCCTCCGCCTCGTCCGCGTCGGCGGCGGTCAGCACCCGGTAGCCTTCGTCGAGCAGCGCCTCGGTCGCCAGCTCGCAGACGAAGGACTCGTCCTCCACCACGAGGATCGTGTCGGCGCGCGGCGCCAGGGAGAACGGGGGCAGGACGGCGGGGGCGCAAGCGAAGGGGATCATGGCAGAACTCCAACTCACCCGTGCTCGAACAACGGTCGAGCTTGCGGATCGCCGGACCAACGGGGCCGTGAAGGGCCGCGTTCACCGTGATTGCTTCGATTTGCGCGCATTTGGTAACCGATTGGTTAACCTTGACGGCATGGTGCCGGAACGGCTCCCGGCCGCGCCGGCCGCGGTGGCGTCCCTCACTCCTTGTCGAATTGAGCCGGCTTTTGCCCCGTCGGCGATCCGCCCCTCGAAGAGCGCCTCAACGACCGTGCCTACCCCGTGACCCGACCCTGGCAGATCGGCTTCGGCGTCGCGCTCACTGCGCTCGCCGGCTTCGTGGACGCGCTCGGCTTCATCCGGCTCGGCGGCCTCTACACCTCGCTCATGAGCGGGAACACGACCCAGCTCGCCGTCGCGCTCGGCCACAGCGAGCCCCTCGCCGCCGTGCTGCCCGCACTGCTGATCGCCGCCTTCCTCGTCGGCGCGGTCTCGGGCGGGGCCATCGCCGCCCTCTGCCCGACGCGCTGGGTCACGCCGACGGTGCTCGGCCTGGAGGCCGCGGCGCTCAGCGCGGCTTTCGCCCTGGCGGCCGAGCATGCCCATGTCGGCGTGGCCTCGCTGTTCCTGGCGCTCGCCATGGGCGGGCAGAACGCGGTGCTCGCCCATGTCCAGGGCTTCCGCGCCGGCACCACCTTCGTCACGGGCGCGCTGTTCGCGTTCGGGCAGAAGGCGGCGCTGGCGCTTGCCGGCAGGGGGCCGCGGCTGGGATGGGTCGGCGACGGCTCGGTCTGGCTCTCGCTCCTCGTCGGAGCGGTTGCGGGCACCGTCGCCCATACGCATCTCGGGATCGCGGCGCTCGCGATTCCCGCTTGCATCGCGGCCGGTCTATGCCTGGCCGCGAGCCTGTTCGCCCTCGTCACCCGGCAGCCGCCGGTGGCACTGACCAAGATCTGAAGAAGGCCCCTCCGGCATGAGCGTCTCCGCTCCCTCCCTCACCGATCACGTCGCGGACATCGCCGCCGGCGCCCACGTCACCGCCGCCCACTGGCTCAAGGGGACCCTGGCCCTGGCGCTCGCCGATGGCGGCGTGCTGCTGGTCCGCGACGGCGCGACCGAGACCGTTCCCGCCCACCCGGACAGCGGCATCCTCGTGGCGGCCGGCGACGGCGTCCGGCTGGTGAGCGGGGGCGACGACGGCCGCGTGGTCGCGACGGAGGCGAACGGCCAGACGAGCGAACTGGCGCGGGCCAAGGGCGGCGGCTGGATCGACGCATTCGCGCTGCACAGTGACGGATCGGTCGCCTTTGCCTCCGGGCGCGCGATCGTCGCCCGCGACGCCAAGGGGCGCGAAAAGACCTTCACGGCGCCCTCCACCGGCCGGGGCCTCGCCTTCGCGCCGAAGGGCTACCGGCTGGCGGTGGCCCACTACAACGGGGTCAGCCTCTGGTATCCGAACCTTGAGACCCCGCCGGAATTCATCGAGTGGAAGGGCTCGCATCTCGACGTGACGTGGTCGCCCGACGGCCGCTTCGTCGTCTCGACCATGCAGGAGAACGCGCTCCACGGCTGGCGCCTCCAGCCCGACCGCGGCCATATGCGGATGTCGGGCTACCCGGCCAAGGTGCGCTCGCTCTCGTGGTCGGCGGACGGCAAGTGGCTCGCCACCAGCGGCGCCGAGGCCGCCATCGTCTGGCCGTTCGACTCGAAGGAGGGCCCCACCGGCAAGGCGCCGCGGGAATGCGGCGTGCGGCCGGCGCGGGTCTCGCGCGTGGCGTTCCACCCGAAGGCGCCGGTCCTGGCGATTGGCTACGAGGACGGCTGCGTGCTGCTGGTGCGCTTCACCGACGCCTCGGAGCTCCTGGTGCGCCCGGCGGTGAAGGGCAGCGCGATCTCGGCGCTCGCCTGGGACGCCACCGGCGGCCGCCTCGCCTTCGGCTGCGCCGACGGGCGGGCCGGCCTCCTCACCCTCCCGGCCTGACGCCCGCCCCGTGGCCCTGTTCGGACGCGCGCCGAAGCCCGACGCCGCCGCCCGGCGGCGGGTGGAGGCGTGGCTGCGCGAGGCGGGCGGCTACGGCCTGGACACGGCGATGACGGTGAGCGAGATCGTCTGCGCCGACCCGGCCTGTCCCGGCACCGAGACAGTGGTCCTGATCTTCCCGCCCGGCGAGAGGACGCGGGCCGTGAAGATCGCCGGCGCGCTCGACGCGCTGAGCGCGGCGGACGTGGCGGCCGCCCTCGCTCAAGCGTGACCGCCGGCCCTCCCCGGAGACGCGGACCGCCCTACAAACTCCGCAGGCGCCCGAAGGAGGTTCTCACGTGTTCCGTGTCGTCCGCACGCTCGGCCTCGCCTTCGGACTGCTCGCGGCGGTCATCGCCGCGCAGGCGCCGGAATTCGCCCAGCAATACACCCAGCGCCTCGGCGGGGCGCTTGACGAGCTGCGCCGCTCCATCGCCTCCCTCGACGCCGACGCGAAGGCCACCGGCCGCAGCCGCGACGAGGCGCTGGCGCTCCTGCGGACCAATCCGGACGCCTTCATCGCCCGGCGCGGCGAGTCGGCCCGAACCGACGTCGAGCGGCTGAAGCGGCTGGAGGCGCAGAAGCTCGCCCTCGATACGGCGGCGAGCCCGCTCGGGCGCCTCACGGTGATCGCCCGCGACCCCGACATGGACATCGCCCGCGCCGCCTACCGCGACTACCAGCCGGCGGTCCCGACCACGGCGGACGGCCTCGTCGCCGGCCTGCTCGGCTTCCTCGCGGCCTGGGGCGGCTGGCGTGTCACCAGCGATGTCGGCCGCCACCTCGCCCGCCGCCGTCGGCGGACGCGGCCCGAGACCACGCCGGTCTGATCCAGATCCGGCGCCGACGCTCCAGGCTCTTCGTGTCGGATCGTCTTTTTCCGAAAGCCGCAAACCACGTTTCGGGATGATGCTCGGGGTGTTGCAGCGCTTCTACAGCCCGGCCCCCCGGCCTGCACTAGGTGTAGGCACGCGCCCGCACCCCGCAGGGGCGCCGGATCCGGTCTCTCCTCGATCATGCCGCGTCCCCCGAACACGACGGTCGATCCCGCCCTCGACGCGGCGGCCCTGCTGCGCCGCATCGGCTTCTTCGGCCTGTTCGTGGTGCTGCCGGTGGCCGCGCAGGTCTCGCGCCGCGCCACCGTGGTGCTGGCGCCCATCGCCGTCGTCCTGCTGATCACCGCGAGCGCCATCGACCAGCACCAGCGCGCCGTCAAACCGGCCCTGAAGCGGCTCCTGACGGCACCCTCGTTCCTGGCGGGCATGCTGGTGGTGTTCTGGTCGGGCCTGTCGCTCGTCTGGACGCCGTTTCCCGGGCCGGCGAGCGAGCGGCTGGCCAACCTCGTCGCCACCGTGGTGATGACCCTGCTCGCCTATCTCGCGCTGCCCGACCGGATGCGCTCGGCCAACCTCTACCTGCTGCCGCTGGGCGTCGGGGCGGCCGCCATCGTCGCGATCCTGATCAACCTCGTCGGCGACGCGATGCTTAAGGACAATCCGGACGGCGACAGCGCCCTGGAGCGCGGGGCGGTGCTGCTGGCACTGCTCGCCTGGCCCGCCGTGGCGTGGCTGCGCTCGCGCCGCCGCGACATCGGCTCCCTCGTCGTGGTGGTGCTGGTTGCGGGGGCGCTGCTGCTGGCGCCGGGCGTGACCGCTCTGTTCGCCCTGGCCGCCGGGGCGCTCGCCTTCGCGCTGACCCATTGGCGCCTGTCGCTCGGCGTACGGGTCACGGCGCTCAGCGCCGCGGGTCTGCTCGTGGTCGCGCCGCTGCTGCCGTTCCTCGCGCGCCCCATCGGCGTCGCCCTGTTCGGCCCGGTGGCGCCGGGCGTGCTGGCGCTCAAGGCGTGGCAGAAGGTCGTCACCCTGGAGCCGGTGCGGCTCGTGACCGGCCACGGCCTCGAGACGGCCCTGCGCGGAAAGATCTTCGGTATCCTGCCGATCAATGCGCCGACCACGATGCTGTTCGAGTTCTGGTACGAGCTCGGCATCGTCGGCGCCTTCGCCGCGGCGTTCGCCCTCTACGGCGCGATCCACCGCGCCGGCCGCGACGCGACGGTGCTCGCGCCCTGCGCCATGGCGGCCTTCGCGACGGCCTTCGCCATCGGCTGCATCGGCGTCGGCCTCACCACGATCTGGTGGCTGACCACGCTCGCCATGGCGATCCTCACCTTCGTGGCGATCGAGCGCGGGCAGTTCCGATCCCGCCGGCCCAAGGTCGGGCTGATCCCGCGGCTACCGGCGCGCGGCTGACGCTCAAGCGTCCGGCGGCTCGATCGCGTCCGCCGCCGCCTCGATGGCGGCCATGTCGTCGTCGGAAAGGCCGAAATGGTGGCCGATCTCGTGGACGAGGACGTGGGTGACGAGGTGGCCGAGCGTCTCGTCGTGCTCGGCCCAGTAATCGAGCAGCGGCCGGCGGTAGAGCCAGACGGCGTTGGGCATCTGCCCCGTGGCGACCTCGCCCGATTGCGCCAGCCCGACGCCGCGGAACAGGCCGAGCAGGTCGAACTCCGACTCGCAGCCCATCTCGGTCAGGGTCTCCTCGTCGGGGAAGTCGTCGACGTGGATGCGCACGCCCGCGCAGAGCGCGCGGAATTCCTCCGGCAGCGCGACGAAGGCGGCATCCGCCAGCGCCTCGATCTCGGCGAGGCTCGGCGACCTCGTCTCGGCCCAGTTGCTCCCGCCGCCGTCGCTCACGACGCGCCGGGCTCCGGCGGGACGACCGGCAGCACGCAGCGCTTCAGGAAGGCGGCCAGGTCGTTGGTGATGTGGTCGATATGCGGCTCCTTCACCGCCTCCTGCTCGAACCGCTCGCGGAACGGGTCCGGCGTCGGCGGGACGACGAGCACGGTCGCCATGCCGAGGTCGTGCGGCACGACGAGGTTGCGGGCGATGTCCTCGAACAGGGCCGAGCGCCGGGGATCGACCCCGTGGCGCAGGAGGAAGCGCTCGTAGGTGCTGCGGTCGGGCTTCGGCACGAAGTCGGCGGCGGCGATGTCGAACACGTCCTCGAAATGGTTGAGGATGCCGAGCTTCTCCGCCACCTGCTCCGCGTGGCGGCGCGACCCGTTGGTGAGGATCAGCTTGCGCCCCGGCAGATGCTCGATCGCGGTGCCGAGGGATTCGTCGAGCTTGATCGTCGAGTGGTCGATGTCGTGGGCGAAATCGAGGAAGTCGTGCGGATCGACGCCTTCCTCCACCATCAGCGCCTTCAGGGTGGTGCCGTAGCGGTGGTAGAAATGCTTCTGCAGGGCACGGGCCGAGATCGCGTCGAGGCCGTAGAGCCGCATCACGTAGAGCGTGATCCGCTCGTCCACCTGCGGCCAGACCCGCGCGTCGCTCGGATAGAGCGTGTTGTCGAGGTCGAACACCCAGGTATCGACGTCGGAGAAGCCGCGGGCGTCGGCGGTGGTGAAGTGGCTCTCGCCGGGAAGAAGCAAGGGAAAGGTGACGCTTGAAAGGGGAAACGGGACGGGGATGCCCCGTCCCGTAATGTAGGCGTTCGCGCGCCTCAGGGAAGCGCTGCCGTCAGGTGCGCCGGATCAGGGTGCCCGCACCGAAATCGGTGAACAGCTCGAGCAGCGCCGCGTGCGCGACCTTGCCGTTGAGGATGACCACCGCCTCCACGCCCTGTTCGAGGGCGTAGATGCAGGTCTCGACCTTCGGGATCATGCCGCCCGTGATGGTGCCGTCGGCGATCAGGCGCCGGCAATCCTCCACCGAGAGCTCCTGGATCAGGTTCTTGTCCTTGTCGAGCACGCCCGGCACGTCGGTCAGGAGCAGCAGGCGCTTGGCCCGCAGCGCCCCGGCGATGGCGCCGGCGAAGGTGTCGGCGTTGACGTTGTAGGTCTTGCCGTCCTCGCCGTAGGCGACGGGGGCCAGCACCGGGATCAGCTCGGCCTTCAGCACCGCGTCGAGCACGCCGCGCTCGACATGCTCGGGCTCGCCGACGAGGCCGAGATCGATCGCCTGCTCGATGTTGCTGTCGGGGTCCTTGATCGTGCGCAGCGCCCGCTTGGCGCGGACCATGTTGCCGTCCTTGCCGCACAGGCCGATCGCCCGGCCGCCCTCGGCGGCGATCCAGCCGACGATCTGCTTGTTGATCGAGCCGGCGAGCACCATCTCGACCACCTCGACGGTGGCCTCGTCGGTGACGCGAAGGCCGCCGCGGAACTCCGACTCGATGCCGAGCCGGGCCAGCATCTTGCCGATCTGCGGCCCGCCGCCGTGCACGACGATCGGCTTCAGCCCGGACTGTTCGAGCAGCACGATGTCCTCGGCGAAGTCCTCCGCCGCCGCCGGATCGCCCATGGCGTGGCCGCCGTACTTGATGACCACGATCTCCTGATCGTAGCGCTGCATGTGCGGCAGCGCCTGGGTCAGGATCTCGGCGCGCACATGCACGTTCGGCAGCGGATCGGTCATCGCGGTCGTCCTGGCTCTCTGCTGAGTCGGGGGCGGATTCGGCGGGGTTCTAGCGCAGGCTTCGTGCGGAGCGAAGACATCGCCTGCTCGCGATTCTGCGATGGCGGTCGCGCGAAGGGGGAGATCGCCGCCCCGGCGCAGATCCGGCGGCGATCGTCACGACCCTCAGGTTGAAACCCGGCGATCGCGCACGCGCCTCTATAGATTTGGCCGAAGAAGTTAATCCGGCATTAACCATCTTCATCAATCATCGGCCCATCGAACGAAGGGGGCCGATCATGCTGAACGCCGATCTGGTGACGCCGCGTCCCAGCCTCACCCATCCCGGCCTGCTCGCGCGCGTCGTCGAGCGCTTGGGTCGGGGCGCGGGCTCCTCGGCGGACGTGTGGCGGCAGCTCACGGAGAACTACGCGGTCGATCTCGACGCGGTGGCGGCGCTCCTGCCCTGCGCCGAGCCCGAGCCGCTCTGGCTCACGGCCCGCGCCCAAGCCCGCAAGCGTTGACCCCGCAAGCGCTGACCCCGCCTCAGCCGATCACCCGCAGCCCGTCGCCCGCCCGCAGCGGGCCGCCGGCCAGGACCTCGGCGTAGACGCCGCAATCGGCGTGGCCGAGACCCTCCATCAGCGCCTTCGGGATCGACAGGTCGCGCAGGCCGGTCTGCGGATCGACGTTCGTGGCTGCGCACCGCACGGTCCGGCTGGTGACCTTCAGCCGGACGCCGCCCTCCGCCTCCAGCACCCGGCCGACCATGTCGAGTTCGGCCCAGGGCGCCAGCCCGTCGAGATAGAGATTGCCGCGGAAGCGCAGGGGATCGACGGGAGCGCCGACGAGATCCTCGGTCGCCGCCACGCTCGCCCGGTTGATGAGCGAGACGTAGCCGGTGCGCGAATCGGTGAAGCGGTAGCCGGGCGCCGCCGCCAGCACCCGCGGCGCGCCGCGCAGCTCCTGCGGCAGGAACCCCTTCATGAAGTCGGCGAGCGCCTCCCGGCCCTCCGCGGTGCTCAGATCCGCGTCCACCGCCGGCGCGCCGTTCTCCTCGACGGTGAGGCGATGCGTGGCGTTGTCGAAGCGGGTGCGCAGCCGCGCCAGCGCCTCGTTGCGCATCAGCATCAGGTAGGCGACCTTGGGCAGGTGGCGCGGCACGGTCTCGTTGAAGCCGGACGGGCCGTTCTCGATGGCGTAGAGCCGGTCGCCCGGAAAGTAGCCGCTGGTCTCCAGCTCCGCCGCCTCCAACGCCTCGGGCGAGAGCCCCTTGACCGGATAGCGGTAGAGGGCGGCGATGCGGATGTCGGGCGTCTGGCTCATGCCGCATCGCTACGACCGGGCCCGTGCCGTTTGCAACCGGTCCCGCACGAGACACGCGCCGTCTACGGAGAATTCCGCATGGTCCGCGGCCGCGGTCTCGGTCAGCGTGCCGCCTCCGTCAGGAGGATGAAGACAGATGGCCGAAGTCACCGCGCTCTACCGATATCCCGTCAAGGGGCTCTCGGCCGAGCCGCTTCCCGCGCTGAGCCTGGCCCGCGCCTCCGGCCTCGCCTTCGACCGCGAATATGCCCTGGCCCTCGGCACCACGGCCTTCGATCCGCAGAATCCCGAGCCGCTCGACAAGGGCTTCTTCCTGATGCTGCGCAACAACGAGGTGCTGGCGGCGCTCTCGACGCGGTTCGATCCGGAGACCGGACATCTCACGGTCACGCGCGACGGTGAGACGGTGCTCAGCGAGGATCTGACCCGTGCGGCGGGGCGCGAAGCCGTCGAGCGCTTCTTCGAGGCGTATGTCGGCCCTGCCGCCAAGGGGCGGCCGCGCCTCGTGCGGGCGGCGGATCACAAATTCACCGACGGCAGCGTGATCTCGCCGGCCTTCATGCGCGCGGTCTCGCTCATCAATCTCGCCTCGGTCCGCGCCCTGGAGGAGCGGACGGGCCGGACGATCCACCCCCTGCGCTTCCGCGCCAACATCTACGTCGACGGGCTGGAGCCCTGGGCCGAGATGGATTGGGTCGATCGGGAGGTGACCATCGGAGCCTTGCGCCTGCGGGGGCTCGCCCGCACGCCGCGCTGCGCCGCCGTCGACGTCAATCCGGAGACCGCCGCGCGCGACACCCATCTGCCGAAGGCGCTCAAGCGGCATTTCGGTCACGTCGATCTCGGCATCTACCTCGAAGTGCTCACCGACGGCGCCATCGCGGTCGGCGACCGGATGGCGGTGACCTCACCGACCGAGGCCGCCGCCGGCTGACCCGCGGCGGGGCCGGCGGAACGGTCCCGAATGACCTGCGATTCGGCCGCGCTCTCCCCCTTGTGTTACGTAAACGCAACACCAGATCAGTCCTGCCGGCGGCTCTCAAGACAGCGCCGGTGTCCCGGCGGGGCTGACCCCGCGGGGCAACGCATCGGAGGCTCCGTGCCGCGTGAGCGGGCGGAAGACAATCCGGTCCGGGGAAGGGCAACACGCATGAATTTCGAGAAATACACCGAGCGCGCCCGCGGCTTCGTCCAGGCTGCGCAGAATCTCGCCGTCCGCGAAGGCAACCCTCAGCTCGCGCCCGGCCATCTCCTCAAGGTCCTGCTCGACGATCCCGAAGGGCTCTGCGCCGGTCTCATCGACCGCGCCGGCGGTCAGTCGCGGGTCGCGCATGCGCAGGTCGAGCAGTGGCTCGCCAAGCAGCCGAAGGTCTCGGGCAATTCCGCGCAGCCGCAGGCGACGCGCGACCTCGTGCGCGTGTTCGACACCGCCGAGCAGGCCGCCGAGAAGGCGGGCGATTCCTACGTCACCGTCGAGCGGCTGCTGCTCGCCTTCGCCGTCGAGAAGGAGTCCGAGGCCGGCCGCATCCTGACCGCGGCGGGCGTCACCGCGGCCTCGCTCAACGCGGCGATCAACGCGCTCCGCAAGGGCCGCACCGCCGACAACGCGAGTGCCGAGAACGCCTACGACGCGCTCAAGAAGTACGCCCGCGACCTCACGGAAGCCGCCCGCGACGGCAAGCTCGATCCGGTGATCGGCCGCGACGAGGAGATCCGCCGCACGATCCAGGTCCTGTCCCGGCGGACCAAGAACAACCCCGTGCTGATCGGCGAGCCCGGCGTCGGCAAGACCGCTATCGTCGAGGGGCTGGCGCTGCGCATCGTCAACGGCGACGTGCCGGAATCCCTCAAGGAGAAGAACCTGCTGGCGCTCGACATGGGCGCGCTGATCGCGGGCGCGAAGTATCGCGGCGAGTTCGAGGAGCGCCTGAAGGGCGTGCTCTCGGAAGTCACCGCCGCGGAAGGCCAGATCATCCTGTTCATCGACGAGATGCACACGCTCGTCGGCGCGGGCAAGGCCGACGGCGCCATGGACGCGTCGAACCTGCTGAAGCCCGCGCTCGCCCGCGGCGAACTGCACTGCGTCGGCGCGACCACGCTCGACGAGTACCGCAAGCATGTCGAGAAGGACGCGGCGCTGGCCCGCCGCTTCCAGCCGGTCTTCGTGTCCGAGCCCACCGTCGAGGACACGGTGTCGATCCTGCGCGGCATCAAGGAGAAATACGAGCAGCACCACGGCGTGCGCATCCAGGACAGCGCGCTCGTCGCGGCGGCGACGCTGTCGAACCGCTACATCACCGACCGCTTCCTGCCCGACAAGGCGATCGATCTCGTGGACGAGGCCGGCTCGCGCCTGCGCATGCAGGTCGACTCGAAGCCGGAAGAGCTCGACAACGTCGATCGCGAGATCGTGCGGCTGAAGATCGAGGGCGAGGCTCTGAAGAAGGAGACGGATTCCGCCTCCCGCGACCGGCTCCAGCGCCTGGAGAAGGAGCTTGCCGACCTTGAGGAGCAGTCCGCCACCATCACGGCGCGCTGGAAGGCCGAGAAGGACAAGCTGGGTGCCGCCGCCGAGCTCAAGAAGAAGCTCGACGAGGCGAGGAACGAACTCGCCGCGGCCCAGCGCCAGGGCCAGTACCAGCGCGCGGGCGAACTCGCCTACGGCGTGATCCCCGGCCTGGAGAAGCAGCTCGCCGAGATCGAGGCCGCGGCCGAGAGCGCGGTCGCCCGCGACGGCATGGTCGAGGAGGCGGTGACGCCGCAGCACATCGCGGGCGTCGTCTCGCGCTGGACCGGCGTGCCGGTGGACAAGATGCTGGAGGGCGAACGCGAAAAACTGCTCGCGATGGAGGAGGCGCTGGGCAAGCGCGTCGTCGGCCAGCGCGAGGCGGTGGAGGCGGTCTCGACCGCGGTGCGCCGGGCGCGGGCCGGCCTGCAGGATCCCAACCGGCCGATCGGCTCGTTCATGTTCCTCGGCCCGACCGGCGTCGGCAAGACCGAGCTGACCAAGGCGCTCGCCGGCTTCCTGTTCGACGACGACACGGCGTTGGTCCGCATCGACATGTCCGAGTACATGGAGAAGCACGCCGTCGCCCGCCTCATCGGCGCGCCTCCGGGCTATGTCGGCTACGAGGAGGGCGGGGCGCTGACCGAGGCCGTGCGGCGCCGGCCCTATCAGGTCGTGCTGTTCGACGAGGTGGAGAAGGCGCATCCGGACGTGTTCAACGTCCTGCTGCAGGTGCTCGACGACGGGCGCCTGACGGACGGGCAGGGCCGGACGGTCGATTTCCGCAACACGCTGCTGATCATGACCTCGAACCTCGGCGCCGAGTATCTGGTCAACCAGCCGGCCGGCCAGGACACCGACGCGGTGCGCGACGAAGTGATGGGCGTGGTGCGGGGCCATTTCCGTCCCGAGTTCCTGAACCGGGTCGACGAGATCATCCTGTTCCACCGCCTCGCGCGCTCGGAGATGGGGGCGATCGTCGACATCCAGCTCGGCCGCCTCGCCAAGCTCCTGGAGGATCGCAAGATCACCCTCGACGTGGACGACGAGGCCCGCACTTGGCTCGCCGACAAGGGCTACGACCCGGCCTACGGGGCGCGGCCGCTGAAGCGGGTGATCCAGAAGAACGTGCAGGATCCGCTCGCCGAGGCGATCCTCTCCGGCGTGATCCACGACGGCGAGACGGTGCCGATCCGCGTCGGCCCGGCCGGTCTGATGATCGGCGACATCGCCGCCGAGCGCCGGCCGGCGGGGGTGCTGCTGAACTGACGCAGGAGCTTTCGGGCTCGCTCAATGAAATGGGCTGGGCCATGCCGGATGGTGTGGCTCAGCCGTTCTGCTTCACGAGTTGACGACTGCCGTCGCCCGCGCATCGTGTTGACGTTGTCTATACGGCGCGCCATGTTCAGGTCATGCCGAAGGATCGCGAACCCTCGTCGCACGGCGTTGCCGCCTCTGTCGCCGTTGCGGAGCGGTCTCCTGCGTCCGACCCCAAGGGCAGCATCAACCTGCGCATCGAATCGCAGACCCGCCAGTTGATCGACGAGGCGGCCGCCGCCCTCGGCAAGACGCGGACCGAGTTCATGGTCGAGACGGCCCGGCGGCACGCGATCGACGTGCTGCTCGACCAGCGATTGTTCAGGCTCGATCCCGATCGCTACGATGCCTTCATGCACGCGCTCGACAATCCGCCTGCGCCCGGAGTGAAGCTTCGGTCGCTGCTTCGTCGTGTTCCGGCATGGCAGAAATAGCCGGGGGACCGGAACGTCCCGGATCGCCTCTCTCGCCACCCGTTCCACTCAGCGCCCAGCACGATCTGTCCGCTTTCGATTGCAGTGAGCCGACCCTCGACGACTGGCTCAGGCATCGGGCGCTAAAGAATGAAAGCCGGTTCTCGCGCACCTATGTCGTCTGCGAGGACAACCGGGTCGTCGCCTATTACTGCATCTCGGCGGGGTCGGTCGCGCGCAACGACGCACCGGGAAAGCTGCGCCGCAATGCGCCCGATACGATCCCGGTCTCGGTGATCGGCCGGCTGGCTGTCACCCGTGAGTGCGCGGGTCGAGGGCTCGGCGCCGACATCCTGGCCGACGCGCTACGCCGCATCGCGTTGGCGTCCCAGAGCATCGGCATCGCAGCGGTGCTGGTTCATGCCAAGGATGATGCGGCCAGACGCTTCTATTTGAACTGCGCCGAGTTCATCGAATATCCTGAGGACAGCCGCACGCTGTTCCTGCCGATTGAAACGGTGCTCGCGGCGTTCGGTTGAGAGGGCGAGTGGCGGAACTGATTTTCATGCAACCGGCGGCGTCGATCGGATGGCCTGTGGGGAACGGAGCGTCTCTCCAGGAAAGCCGCGTGAGAACGACGAACTGGCAACCGCGCCCATGACGACCGAAACGCTCACCTACGCCATCGGCGACATCCACGGCTGTGCCGACCTCCTCGACCGTATGCTGGAACGCATCGAGTCCCACGCGGCCGGAGGCGCGAAGAAACTCGTGTTCCTCGGCGACTACATCGATCGCGGTCCCGACAGCGCGCGGGTGATCGAGACCCTGCGCCGCCTGCAATGGCGCGAGCCGGACGACGTGGTCTGCCTGATGGGCAACCACGAGGAGATGCTGCTGAAGAGCCTGCGCGAGCCCGGCGCCCTCGACCACTGGGTCTACAACGGCGGCGCCGAGGCGCTCGCCTCGTTCGGCGTCTCCGGGCCGGAGGAACTGCCCGGCGAGGTGCTCGACTGGATCGAGGCCCTGCCGACCCTGCACGCGGACGCGCAGCGCTGGTACGTCCATGCCGGCTTCCGCCCGGAATCCGAGGTGCCGGACCCCGATCCGCACAACCGGCTCTGGATCCGGGAGCCGTTCCTGTCCGAGGATCACGATTTCGGCCGCCACGTGGTCCACGGCCACACGCCGCGGACCCGCGGCGGCCCGGATTGCCGCCGTTTCCGCACCAATCTCGACACCGGCGCGGTCTACGGCAACGCCCTGACCGCGGGCGTGTTCTCGAACGCGCAGGGGCCCGCCCTGGAATTCCTGCGGGTGCCGGCCCAGGCTTGACCGTCCGAGGCGACTCGGGCCTTACGCCCCACCGCGAGACCTGCGATGCGGCGCGCCTGCCGGCCGGGCCGGCGAACCTCGATTTCTGTGAGCGCTGAGGTTTCGTCACCGGACCTGCTTGAACCGGGCGGCGGCTCCCTCTCTAACGGAGGCAGCCGCGGGGGTTCGCGCCGCGGATGAGGAGCCGACGCCGATGGATGCGCCCGCAGAGCCCCGCAGCCGGACCGAGGAGAAGCCGCTCGCCCGGCTCGCCCTCCGCTTCACCGATTGGGCCGAGAAGTGGTTCCCGGACGCCTTCGTGTTCGTGGCCATCGCCGTCGTCATCGTGGCGGGCGCGGCGCTCCTGAACGGCGCGCCGGTCCAGGCGGTGACGAAGAGCTTCGGCGACGGCTTCTGGAGCCTGATCCCCTTCACCATGCAGATGGTCTTCGTCACCATCGGCGGCTACGTGGTGGCGACCTCCGCGCCCGTCCAGGCGCTGATCGACCGCCTGGCGCTGGTGCCCAAGACCGGGCGCGGCGCCATCGGCTTCGTGGCGCTCGCCACCATGCTCTCCTCGCTCCTGAGCTGGGGCCTCAGCCTGATCTTCGGCGGCCTGCTCGCCCGGGCGCTCGCCCGGCGGCCGGATCTGCGGATGGATTACCGGGCGGCCGGCGCGGCGGCCTATCTCGGCCTCGGGGCGACCTGGGCGATGGGGCTTTCCTCCTCCGCGGCGCAGCTTCAGGCGAACCCGAAGAGCCTGCCGCCGGGGCTCTTGCCGATCACCGGCGTGATCCCGTTCAGCGAGACGATCTTCCTCTGGCAGTCCATGCTGATCACCGCGATCCTCGTCGTGCTCTCGGCGGTGATCGCGGTCGCCTCCGCGCCGGGCCGCGAGACCGCGGTGACGGCCCAGGATCTCGGCGTCGACGTGTCGAAGGAGGACACGAGCCTGCCCCCGCCGAAGCAGCCCGGCGAGTGGCTGGAGCACGCCCCCGTCCTGACCGTGCTGATCGGCCTGCTCGCGGCGGGCTGGCTGATCCAGGAATTCGCGCGCCAGGACTGGATGATCGCGATCTCCAGCCTCAACACCTACAACTTCCTGTTCCTGATGGCGGGTCTCGTCCTGCACTGGCGGCCGAAGCGCTTCCTCGCCGCCCTCGGCAAGGCGGTGCCGGCCACCGCCGGCATCCTGATCCAGTTCCCGTTCTACGCCGCCATCGCGGCGATCCTGACGGGCGCCAAGAACGCCGCCGGGCACAGCCTGTCGGACGTGATCGCCCACGCCTTCGTCGCCCTGAACACGCAAGGGAGCTTCCCGCTCGCGATGGGCGTCTACTCGGCGCTGCTCGGCTTCTTCATCCCCTCGGGCGGCGGCAAGTGGCTCCTGGAAGCGCCCTACGTGATGCAGGCGGCCAACGAGCTGAAGGTGCATCTCGGCTGGGCGGTGCAGGTCTACAACGCGGCCGAAGCCCTGCCGAACCTGATCAACCCGTTCTTCATGCTGCCGCTGCTCGGCATTCTGGGATTGAAGGCCCGCGACATCGTCGGCTTCAGCTTCCTGCAGCTCATCGTCCACCTGCCGGTGGTGCTGTTCCTGCTCTGGGCGCTCGCCTTCACGCTGGAATATCACCCGCCGGTGATGCCGTAGGGCGCGCCTAGGGGCGGCCCTGGGGCGGGCCGCCCATCGCGATGATCCCGGCATCCATGAGACCGCGGGCCTCGTCGCCGCTCGAGGCAAGCAGCGAGAAGCTGACGGGACGCCGAGGCCCGCTGTCATGGCCGGTCTCGCCGTCCGACCAGAAACTCGTCGCGAGCGGCGAGAACGCATCCGCGATCCCGGATTCCGTGAACCCTTCGCTGCGGGCGCGGGCGTCGACGCGCTGGAGGAAGCCCTTCGCCCGCACGCCGAGCTGTGCCTTCAAGCCGTCGCGCTCGGCCGACCACACGGTCTGGACGAGACAGTGCCGGCCCAGGGCATCCCGGCCCCAGGCGGCGACGTAGCGCGGCGACAGCAGTTCGACCGCCTTGTCCCGGTCGGGCGCGCGGGACGGAATCTGATCGATCGCGTCCCGCGAGGCGGGCCGCGTCGCGAGCCCCTCGAACGGGGTGCGGCCGTGGCGGATGTAGCCGAGGCAATCCTCGAAGATCAGCCGCATCACCAGCGGCTCGTTCTCCTCGATCTCGGCGGCGTGGGCGGAGAAAGCGGCCAGGCAGGCGGCGAGCAGAAGCCAGGATCTCGGCACGCGCCCCTCCTGCGGATTCGGCCGGATCGCCGGATCAGCGCCGCGCCGGCACCAGCACGGCGATGGCCGCGAGCAGCCAACCCGCCATCAGCACAATCCCGCCCGCCGGCGCGGCCATCGGGAACAGCGCTTGGCCGACGAGCGCCCGCATCGCGAGGTCGCCGGAGAACAGCACCAGCCCGACGAGCATCGCCGCCGCGGCGAGGCGGCTGGGGGCGCCGCGCGTCAAGCCGGCGGCGGCAAAGCCCGTCAGGGCGAGGATGGCGGGGGCGTGGAAGAGGAGAAACTGCGCGGCGGTCTTCAGCGTCTCGCCGCCGCTGGTATGCGCGGCGGCGGCGCTGGCTGCCACGCCGAGTCCTCCGGCGAGCGCCGCGAGGGCGGCGAGAAGACGGTCGAGGCCGGTCACGCGCCGCGCTCCTGCAGCAGCCGGGCGATGCTGGCACGCAGTTCGGCCACGCCGCGGTCGTCGCGGCTCGAGGTCAGCAGCACTTCCGGATAGGCCGCGGGGCGCTTGGCGAGGGCCGCCTGGATGCCGGCGATGCGCTTCTCGATTTCGGATTTCTTGAGGGCGTCGCCCTTGGTCAGCACGATCTGGTAGGAGACCGCCGCCTTGTCGAGCCCGTCGAGCAGGTCGGTGTCGATCGATTTCAGGCCGTGCCGGGAATCGATCAGCACGTAGACGCGGGCGAGATTCGAGCGGCCCTTGAGGTAGGCGTGGATCAGCTTGGTCCAGGCCTCGACCTTGGCCTTCTCGACCGCGGCGTAGCCGTAGCCCGGCATGTCGACGAGCATCAGGCGCCCGCCGATCCGGAAGAAGTTGAGCTGCTGGGTGCGGCCCGGCGTGTGCGAGGTGCGCGCCAGGGTGTTGCGGCCGGTCAGCGCGTTGACGAGGCTCGACTTGCCGACATTGGAACGCCCGGCGAAGGCGATCTCGACGCCCTCCATCGGCGGCAGGGCGCCGAGAGCCGGCGCGGCGGCGGTGAACTCGGCCTCGCCCACGAAGAGCAGGCGCCCGGCTTCCAGCAGTTCGGGGGAGGGGTCTTCGATGGCGGCGTCTGTCATGGTCGGGGGCCGCTGCTTTCCCTCCCCCGCGCGGGGAGAGGAGAGGGGGTGGGGGTTCGTGGAGGAGGCAGCGGGGCGCCTCATCCTGCACGACCCCTGCCTCCGGCTCCTCCCCGCGAGGGGGGAGGAGGGTTCGTCGGTCAGCGCGCGGTCAGCCCTTGGTGGCCGCGGCTTTCTTGTCGCCGCGTTTGAACATGCCCCTGATGTTGTCCCACAGCTCCACCTTCACGCCGTTGCGGCGCATGATGATGTACTGCTGGATCACCGAGAGCAGGTTGTTCCAGGCCCAGTAGATCACGAGGCCGGCGGGGAACGAGCCGAGCATGAAGGTGAACACGATCGGCATGAAGGCGAAGACCTGCGCCTGGACCGGGTCCGGCGGCGCGGGGTTCATCTTCATCTGCACGAACATCGTGATGCCCATGATGATCGGCCACACGCCCAGATGGATGAAGTCGGGCGCGGCGAACGGCAGCAGGCCGAACAGGTTCACGATGCTCGTCGGATCGGGCGCGGCGAGGTCTTGGATCCAGCCGAAGAACGGCGCGTGCCGCATCTCGATGGTGATGAACAGGACCTTGTAGAGCGCGAAGAAGACCGGGATCTGGATCAGCACCGGCCAGCAGCCGGCGATCGGATTGATCTTCTCCTTCTTGTACAGCTCCATCATCGCCTGTTGCTGCTTCGTCCGGTCGTCCTTGTAGCGCTCCCGGATGGAAGTCATCTCCGGCTGCACGGCCTTCATCTTGGCCATGGAGACGTAGGAGCGGTTGGCGATCGGCAGGAAGAAGATCTTCAGGATCAGCGTCACCAGCAGGATCGAGACACCGAAATTGCCGGCGAGATGGAAGAAGAAGTCCAGCGCCCGGAACATCGGCTTGGTCAGGAACCAGAACCAGCCCCAGTCGATCATCAGATCGAACTGCTTGATGCCGAGCTCGCGCTCGTAGGCGTTGATCTGGTTGACCTCCTTGGCGCCCGCGAACAGGCGCTGGGTCGTGGTCGAGGACGCGTTCGGCGCGACGGTGACCGAGTCGCCCCGCACGGAGGTCTGGTAGACCTTGGTCGCCCCGTCGGTGCGCTCGGTGAAGGCGCCCGTGAAGGGCTTGTCCTGCTCCGGGATCGTGGCGGCGGCCCAGTACTTGTCGGTGATGCCGACCCAGCCGCCGGTCACGTTTGTCCAGGCCTTGCCCAGCGTGCCGGGGCCGCCATAGGACGGCTCCTTGGCGACCTTGTCGTAGGTGTATTCCTGCAGGCCGTCGTTGCCGAGCACGCCGATCAGGCCCTCGTGCAGCACGTAGTAGCCCTGGGTGTGCGGCTTACCCCAGCGCGAGACGAGGCTGTAGGGGTAGAGCGTTACGGGGTTGGCCGAGGTGTTCTCCACCTCGTCGCGGACCGTGAACATGAACTTGTCGTCGACGGCGATGATGCGCTTGAAGACGAGGCCCTGGCCGTTGTCCCAGCTCAGCGTGAGCGGCTTGCCGGGGGCGAGCAGGTCGCCGTCGGCCTTCCAGACCGTGTCGCCGTTGGGCAGCGGCCCGGCATTGGCGCCGACCCAGCCGAACTCGGCGTAGTAGGGGTTCTGGCTGCCGGTGGGCGAGAGCAGCACGATGCGCGGGCTCTCGTCGCTGACGGTCTCGTGGTAGTTCTTGAGGCTCACGTCGTCGATGCGCGCGCCCTTGAGCGCGATCGAGCCGTAGAGGGCGGGCGTGTCGAGCCGCACCCGCGCCGAGCGCGCCAGCGCCTCCTCGCGGGTGACGGGACCCTGGGCGGCGGTGCCCGGCACGGTGCCGGGCACGGGCGCGCTGGGGCTGCCCTCGCGCGGGCTCGGGGCGGGGATGCCGTCGGCCGTCTGCGGCGCGCCCGGTTGCTGCGCGGTCTGGCTCTGTGCCGCCTGTCGCTGCCGCTCGCTGGCCGGCCCGGTGACGAAGTAATGCCAGCCAAGCAGGACCACCAGCGACAAGGCGATGGCGACGAACATGTTCGTCTTGTCGTTACCCATCGGTCGATCCGTCAGGCGCCTTCGATGTGGAGGGGAGGGGGTGAGGGCCGCCCGCGGTCGCGCCCCGGCCGGAGCGGGAGCCGCCGCGTCGCGATGGGGAGGAACGGGGAGCGTCGCCGGTGCGCGGCGCGGCCGGGCGCGTCACAGAATGGAGCGCGCGCCGCAGATCCTCGACGAGGCTTTCGAAGGGAGCGTTCAGTGCGGGGCGCCGGGCGATCACCACGACATCCGCGCCGATCGAGGGCGCATCCGTCGCCACGGCGGCGACGGCGCTGCGCAGGCGTCGCCGGATCCGGTTGCGTTCGGTCGCATGCCCCACGCGCTTCGTGATGGTGAAGCCGAGGAAGATCCCCTCGGCGGTCGCGCCGTCACGGGTCTCGCCCGGATCGCGCAGGCGCCCTTGGGCGCTCATGCGTTCCGTGCGGAACCGCCGGCCCTGGGCGGCTGCCAGGAAATCCGGGCGCCGCCGGAGACGTCCGATCGTCGGCACGGGCGCTCCGATCCCGATTCGCGGGCTCGTGTTGCGAGACGTGGCGCCGTCCTGCGGCGCCACGGAGTGTGTCAGGCCGAGAGGCGCTTGCGGCCGTGCGCGCGGCGGGCGGCGATGACCTTGCGGCCGCCGGCGGTCGCCATGCGGGCGCGGAAGCCGTGACGGCGCTTACGGACGAGCTTGCTCGGCTGGTAGGTTCTCTTCATGATCGGTCTCCGGCGGTCGAGGTCTCGACCCGGCGGCGCTTGCGATCAGCGCGCGGACCGTGTGTGAACCTCGAAATGGGATCTGCAAACGCGAAGGGCGCCCGGGACAGGGCGCCGCTTCGCAATGGCGCGGCTTATGGCGGAGGGGGCGCCGCAAGTCAATGACGGGCTGCCGATGCGGAGGCACGGCTGCGCACGGTGCCGCAGCGTCGTCGCTGCCCCCGTCGTGCGTATCGAAACCGTAGGGATGCGGCCGGTTGGGATCCCAATCCTCGATTCCGGGCCTTCGCAACTTTTCGGGACACCCGCCGAGCGTTTAACGGTGCGTTAACCTTTCCGTTCTACAAAGAGGCACATCCAGATTGTCTGGATCCTGATTGGGATCTCCGTCCAGTCTGTTTGATGCCTCCCTGTAAGACTCATGAGAGCCGCTCCTCTGGAGCGGCTTCTTTTTTTGGCGCCGATCCGCCCGCCGGGCCCCGCGCCATCCGCCGTCGCCGCGCCGTTAACGTTAAAAGGACGTGAACCCTCTTTCGGCTCGCGTTCGGCGCTACACTTGCCCCACTGGCTGCATTCGCACCGAGATCGTCCCCATCCGGGACAGATGGTTCGCCGGCGGTACAGGAGGCAGGATGACCGAGTTCGACGTCACGTTCCGGGACGACCGCGAGTGGGTAAGCTTCGGCGAGTCCTACGTGTCGTCGGAAGCCTTCAAGACCCTGTTCCGCGAGGGGATGCTGCTGGTCGAGGAGACGGCGGCCTATCTCGACGGGGAGGGGAGGGCCGAATCGCGCCTGATCTCGCGCGACGCCACGCTGGCCTATGCCAGCGAGAGCATGCGCCTCACCACCCGGCTGATGCAGATCGCCTCCTGGCTGCTGGTGCAGCGGGCGGTCTCCGAGGGCGAGATCTCGCTGAGTCAGGCGCAGGAGGAGAAGACCCGCGTCAAGCTCGCCGAGTCGGAGCGCGCCCTGCCGGAGGCCGGCGAGGCCTTCGCGGCGCTTCCGCTCCGGCTTCAGGATCTCGTGCGCCGCTCGCGCCGGCTGCACGCGCGCATCCTCCACCTCGACGCGCTGATCAGCGAGGACCGCCCCGTGCCGGTGCCGCGGGAGAGCCCGGTGACCGCCCAGTTCGGGCGCCTGCGGGCCGCCTTCGGCGGGGAGTGATTTCTTTCGAAAGCTGAGAGGCAGGCTGCCGGCGAAAGCGACCGGGGCCGGACGGGGCGCGTGTCGTCGAGGGATGGCCGCGCCCGTTCGATTCGGCGGGGCTTCGGCGGCGCCTCGCGTCGCGCCCATTCACACCGTTTCCGATTGATTCCTTCGGCACCGTTTCCCGTCATTCCGGGGCGCCAAAGGCGAACCCGGAATCCACCTGTGATGCCACGTTGAGCCGCGCATTACGGGTAGATCCCGGGTTCCGCTGCGCGGCCCCGGGATGCCGGGGGTGGGGCCGAACCGAAGTGATCAACCGGAAACCGTGTCAGACGGCGTGCCGGCCCTCGCGCGCAAACGAAAACGGCGCCGCGAGCGGCGCCGTCTCATCGATCCGGGCCGGAGCCCAAATCCCAAAAAATCACTTCTTGCCGAAGCCGAGGCCGGCGAAGCGGTTGTTGAAGCGCGAGACGCGGCCGCCGCGATCGAGCATCTTCTGCTCGCCGCCGGTCCAGGCCGGGTGCGTGGTCGGGTCGATGTCCAGGTTGAGGACGTCGCCTTCCTTGCCGTAGGTCGAGCGGGTCTTGTACTCGGTGCCGTCGGTCATCACGACCTTGATGAAGTGGTAGTCGGGGTGCTCGGTCCCCTTGGCCTTGCCGGCCTCGTTCTTTGCCATGACGAATTCCTGAGGTAGCACGCCGACCGGCCCCGCCACTCGGGGAGGAGCCAGGGGCAAAACATCGCGCGCATTCCGATGAAGGCGCGCCTATACCTCAGCCTCGGGCGACCGACAAGAGAGGGCGGGCGGATCGGCGGTCTCGCGCGAAATCTCGGCACGACAATCGGCGAAGACGTGTCCGCAGGGTCGACGCGAACTGGAAATCGGGGCGGTCGCTGCTTATGCGATGGCTCACGTCAACGACGACACGACAGAAACCGCCAAGATAGAAACGGCTCAGGACGGGACGAAACGATGTCGAGGAACGATGGCCCGCAGGCGTGACGCGTCGCCCGGCGCAGAGGTCGACCCGCGGGCGGCCCTCCGGGGGCGGGCGCCCCTCGGGGCGCTCAAACCCCTGATCCCCTTCGCGAGCCGCTATCGGGGCCGCATCCTCGCGGCGCTGGTCTCGCTGCTCGCGGCCTCCGGCGCGACACTCGTCGTGCCGATCGCGATTCGGCGGGTGATCGACCACGGCTTCTCGCCGGAGGGACAGGCGCTCATCAACTCCTACTTCGTCGCGCTGCTCGGCGTGGTGGCGGTGCTCGCGGTGTCGAGCGCGGGCCGCTACTACTCGGTGGTGACGCTCGGCGAGCGCGTCGTGGCGGATCTGCGCTCGGCGGTCTTCGCCCGGCTGACCAGCCTCGACCCGACCTTCTTCGACAAGGCGCAGTCGGGCGAGATCGTCTCGCGGCTCACCGCGGACGCGACGCAGGTCAAGGCGGTGTTCGGGGTCTCGATCTCGATCCTGCTGCGCAACCTGTTCCTGTTCGTCGGCGCCGTCGTCATGATGGTCTGGACGAGCCCCGGCCTGTCGATCCTCGTCCTGGCCGCGATCCCGCTCATCGTCTTCCCGCTGATCCTGTCGGGCCGCGGCGTGCGCCGCCGCTCCCGGGCGGCGCAGGACCGGCTCGCCGACGCGTCGGCCTACGCCGCCGAGGCCGTCGGCGCCGTGCGCACGATGCAGGCCTTCGGCATGGGCCGCACCACCGCCGGGCGCTTCGCGGAAGCCTCCGAGAACGCCTACCGGTCGGCGCGGGCCTCGATCACCGCCCGCGCCCTGCTCACGGGCGTGGCGATCTTCCTGATCTCGGCCTCGGTGGTCGGGGTGATGTGGTACGGCGCCAAGGGCGTGCTCGCCGGCACCACCAGCGCCGGCCAGCTCTCGCAATTCATCCTCTACGCGGTGTTCGGCG
Organism: Methylorubrum podarium; assembly: GCF_022179745.1. Lineage (GTDB taxonomy): Bacteria > Pseudomonadota > Alphaproteobacteria > Rhizobiales > Beijerinckiaceae > Methylobacterium > Methylobacterium podarium. The sequence continues at coordinate 3,203 of NZ_BPRD01000188.1, read as the reverse complement.
CCAGCGCCCTCGGCCAGCTCTCCGAGGTCTACGGTGAACTCGCCCAGGCCGCGGGCGCCGCCGAGCGGCTCGGCGAGATCCTGGCCGCCGAGCCGGCGATCCGCTCGCCCGAGCACCCGGTCGCCCTGCCGAGCCCGGCCCGCGGCGCGGTCGCGTTCGAGGCGGTGCGCTTCCGCTACCCCACCCGGCCCGAGCACGCGGCGCTCGACGGCGTCTCGTTCACGGCGGCTCCGGGCGAGCGCATCGCCCTGGTCGGCCCCTCTGGGGCCGGCAAGACCACGGTGCTGCAATTGCTGCTGCGCTTCTACGACCCGGACGAGGGGCAGGTGACGATCGACGGCGTAACCCTGCCGCAGGCCGATCTCGACGCCCTGCGCGAGCGCCTCTCCCTGGTGCCGCAGGATCCGGTGGTGTTCTCCGGCACGGTCCTTGAGAACATCCGCTACGGGCGCCCCGGCGCGAGCGAGGGGGAGGTCGAGGAGGCCGCCCGGCTCGCCAACGCCGACGGCTTCATCCGCGCCCTGCCGGAGGGCTACGCGACGCTGCTGGGCGAGCGCGGCACCACGCTCTCGGGCGGGCAGCGCCAGCGCATCGCCATCGCCCGCGCGATCCTCAAGGACGCGCCGATCCTGCTCCTCGACGAGGCGACCTCGGCCCTCGACGCCGAGAGCGAGCGCGCGGTGCAGAACGCCCTCGACCGGCTGATGCAGGGGCGCACCACGCTGGTGATCGCCCACCGCCTCGCGACCATCCGCGCCGCCGACCGCATCCTCGTCTTCGACGGCGGAAAGATCGTCGAGGAGGGCACGCACGAGAGCCTGCTCGCCCGCGGCGCCCTCTACGCGCAGCTCGCGAGCCTGCAATTCGCCGACAGCTTCGACGAGAGCGCCCGGGCGCGCGACCCGCGCCCGAAGCACGCGGCGGAGTAGGGCTTGATGGACCTCACCCGCTTCCCCCGCGTGGCGCTCACCGACGGGCCGACGCCGATCCGCTCCCTCGACCGGCTCTCGACCCATCTCGGGACGGAGCTGAACGGCGTGCGGCTGTTCGTGAAGCGCGACGACGTCGGACCGGTGGGGCTCGGCGGCAACAAGCTGCGCAAGCTTGAATTCCTTCTCGGCCAGGCGCTGGCGGAGCGCGCCGACACGGTGATCACCGTCGGCGCGCTGCAATCGAACCATGCCCGGCTCACCGCCGCCTCCGCCGCGCGGATGGGGCTCGCCTGCGAGCTGTTCCTGACCCGCAGCGTCCCCCGGGAGGACGCCGACTACACCGGCAACGGCAACCGGCTGCTGCAGGATCTGTTCGGCGCCCGCGTCCATCTGCTGCCGGGTGAGGCGGATTCGCTGGCGCGGGCCGAAGCGCGGGCGGAGGAACTGCGGTTGGAGGGGCGGCGCGTCTTCGTCTTTCCCTCCGGCGGGTCGAGCCCGCTCGGCTGCCTCGGCTACGCCGCCTGCGCTGCCGAGATCCTGGAGCAATCGGCCAATCTCGGCCTCGCCTTCGCCCGGATCGTCGTGCCGAACGGCAGTTCCGGCACCCATGCCGGCCTCGCCGCGGGCCTGACCGCCGCCGGCCGCGATCCGCATCTCGCCCAGTCCTACACGGTGCTCGCCCCCGAGGCCGAGGCGCGCGACGCGACGCTCGCCAAGGCCCGCGACACCCTCGCGCTGATCGGCGGCGGCCTGACGCTCGCCGACGACGCCGTCCGGGTGGACGGCGCCCATCGCGGGCCGGGCTACGGCATCCCGACCGAGGGCATGCGCGAGGCGGTGCGGCTCATGGCCCGCACCGAGGGGCTGCTGCTCGATCCCGTCTACAGCGGCAAGGCGTTCGCCGGGCTGCTCCACGACGTGCGCGCGGGCCTGTACGAGCGCGGCGCGGCGGTGCTGTTCGTGATGACCGGCGGCGTGCCGGGGCTGTTCGCGTATCGGAGCGAGTTTTAGATTCGGCTCCCAGGTCACTGTAGCCCTTCAGCGCCTGTTCGCTGGGTAGCAATCGAAGCCCACTCCCCGCACGGGGGGAGAGGGGGGATCTCGCGCAATCAGTTTTGGACGAGAACCTGTTCTGGCGCGCAGTAGTAGCCAGGCCGGCGACGGGCGCCGTGAACTCGACCTCGTAGGCCGCGCCGCGAACTCCGCAAGACGCCGTGCCGTGCGGCTCACCGCTCCGTCAGCTTCATCTCGATCCGGCGGTTGCGCGCATAGGCCTCGTCGCTCGTCCCCGAATCGAGCGGCTGGAACTCGCCGAAGGCGCCGGCGAGCAGCCGCTGCGGCGGGAGGCCCTTGCTCCGCAGGTACTGCACGACCGCGATGGCGCGGGCGGCTGACAGCTCCCAGTTTGAGGGGAACTGCGCCGACTGGATCGGTCGCGCGTCGGTATGGCCGTCCACGCGCAGCACCCAGGGGATGTCGGCGGGGATCTCCCGCGCGATGTCGAGGATCGCGCCCGCGATCCGGTCGAGCTCCGGGCCGGCCTCGGGCTTCAGGGCCGCGGAACCCGCCGTGAACAGCACCTCGGATTGCAGCACGAATCGGTCGCCGACGATGCGGACATCGGTGCGGCTGCCGATGATCTGGCGCAGGCGCCCGAAGAAGTCGGAGCGGTAGCGGGCGAGTTCCTGCACCCTCTGGGCGAGCGCCACGTTGAGGCGGCTGCCGAGTTCGGCGATGCGGGCCTGGCTCTCCCGGTCGCGGGACTCGGAGGCCGCCAGCGCGTCCTCGAGCGCCGCGAGCTGCCGGCGCAGGGCGCGGATCTGCTCGTTGAGCAGCTCGACCTGATTCTGCGCCCGCTGCGTCGCGCCGCGCTCGGCGGCGAGCTGCGCATCGACGTCGGCGCTCTTGCCCTGGGCCGCCTCGCTGGCGTCGGCCAGCGCCCGGAGCCGGTCGCGCTCGGCCTCCGCCGCGGTCAGGGTGTTGCGCAGGCCGGCGGCCGCCTCTTCCTGGGCGCGGCGGCTCGAACGCTCCAGCGCGAGCAGGTCGGTGAGGTCGGCGATCTGGCGGTTGAGGCGGTTGAGGACGGCGTCGCGGCCCGTCAGCTCCTGCGAGAGGAAGAACTGCCCCACCACGAAGACGGTGAGCAGGAAGACGACCGCGAGCAGGAGTGTCGCGAGCGCATCGACATAGCCCGGCCAGACATTGAGGCTGCGCTGCGAGCGCGCGCGCGCGGACGCCATGTCAGCGCTCCTCCCGCCGCCGCGGGAGCGG
>NZ_BPRD01000187.1 GCF_022179745.1 Methylorubrum podarium | reverse complement strand
GCATCGCTGTCCGCCCCCGCGAATGCGGGGCGGCGGCCGTCCGCCGGATCTTCGAAATGAGACATCACGCTCATCCCCGCAGGGATTGGGCGAGTTCGAGGAAGGCGTCGCGGCTCGGGGGCTGGCCCGGCTCCTGGCGCAGGGCCTCGTAGATCCGCGGCACGAGGCTCACGGCCTGGTCGAGGTCGGGATCGCTGCCGGCGCGGTAGCCGCCCATGAGGCGCAGGTCCCGTGTCTCCTCGAAGCGGGCCATCATGCTTTTCAGCTTGCGCACCAGCTCGCGCTGGTCCCCGGTCCAGACCTCGCCCGCGAGGCGCGAGATCGAGCCGAGGAGGTCGATCGCCGGATAGCGGCCCTGTTCGGCGATGGCGCGGTCGAGCACCACGTGGCCGTCGAGCGTGCCGCGGATCGAGTCGGCGACCGGGTCGTTGTGGTCGTCGCCATCGACCAGCACCGAGAAGATGCCGGTGATCGTGCCGGTGCCCTCGGCGCCGGGGCCGGCGCGCTCCAACAGCCGCGGCAGATCCGAGAAGACGCTTGGCGGGTAGCCGCGTGCCACCGCCGGCTCGCCGGCCGCGAGCGCTACGTCGCGGGCGGCGTGGGCGTAGCGGGTGACGGAATCGACGATGAGCAGCACCGACTCGCCGCGATCGCGAAACGATTCGGCCACCGCCAGCGCCACCTTCGGCGCCTGGCGGCGCATCATCGGACTCTCGTCGCCGGTCGAGACGACGATCACGGCGCGGTCGCGCGCGGCGGCGATCGGCCCTTCGAGGAACTCGCGCACCTCGCGCCCGCGCTCGCCGACCAGCGCCACCACGACGCTGTCGAAGCCCTGGGCGCCGGCCAGCATCGCCAGCAGGGTCGACTTGCCGACGCCGGAGCCGGCGAAGATGCCGATGCGCTGTCCGGCGCAGAGCGGCGTGAACAGGTCGATCGCCCGCACCCCCGTCGGCAGCGGGGCCTTGACCCGCGCCCGGGTCATGGCGGCGGGTGGGTCGGCGTCGAGCGGGACGCTGTCCGGCCCTTCGAAGAGCGGCCCGAGCCCATCGACGGGGCGGCCGAGCGCGTCGATGACCCGGCCCTTCCAGCGCGGGGCCGGACGCAGCTGCGCCGGGCCGATGCGGTGGGCGAGGCTGCCGATGCCGGCCTCGATCCGGCTCTCGAACGGCTTCACCGTGGCGCCGGCCGCGTCGATGCGCACCACCTCGCCGACCTGGGTGCGGCCGTCCGCGGAAAAACCCATGCGGTCGCCCAGGCGCACGAAGGCGGAGACGCCCGCGACCCGCGCCGCGCTGGCGGTCACCTCGCGCACGGGGCCGCCGACCCGCACCAGCGGCAGGTCGCGGCGCCCGGCCTCCATCGCCCTCTCCAGGCGCTCGATGGCGTTCGTGCTCATCGTGCTCATCCGGCTAGCCCTGCGGACCCAGCGTCTTGACGGCGCCGGTGAGGGTGTTGTCGGCCTCCGAGGTCATCGTCGCCGCGCTCTCGAAGGCGCGCTGGATCGCGATGAGCTTGGTCATCTCCATGATCGGGTTGACGTTGGCACCCTCGACGTAGCCCTGGACAAGGCCGATCCGGGTGAAGTCCTGCACCGGCCGGCCGGGGATGCTCGCGCCGATCGCATTCGGGCCCGAGCGCGTCAGCGCGGCCTTCGGATCGAGGGTGAACAGGCCGAGCGCGCCGACTTGGTTGACGCCCTGGTGGATGCTGCCGTCGCGGCCGATCACCGGCGGACCGGCCTGGGGATCGAGCAGCAGGGCGCCGCCGCCGGGATCGACCACCGGCAGGCCGCCCACGGTGCGCAGCTGGCCGTTGGCATCCATCGTCAGGCGGCCGTCGCGGGTATAGAGCGTCTCGCCCTTCGGTCCCTTCACCCCGAGCCACGCATCGCCCTGGACGGCGACGTCGAGGGCGGAATCGGTCTTCGTCGTCGGGCCGGCGACCCGCGAGATCGCGTTCTTGCCGGGTCCGACGAAGGCGACCTCGCCCCGGTTCGAGCGGGCGAGCAGTTCCGAGAAGCTGACTTCCTCCGCCCGGAAACCCACCGTCGCCATGTTGGCGACGTTGTTGGCGGTCGTCGTCAGACGCTTCTCGAGGGCGATCTGGCTCGACAGGGCGACGTAGAGACTGCTCTGCACGGCTCTAACCTCCGGCCCGCGACGTCTGCAGGTTCGTGAGCGTCTCGGCGTCGATGCCGCCGGAGCCGGTGAACAGGGCGAGCACGGGCGCGCTGGCGGTGTTGTTCTGCGCATCCCAGATCGCCGCGAAGCGCCGCACGAAGGCGTCGAGCTTGGCCGGATCCTTCAGGCTCGCGACGTCGATCTTCGTGGCGATCAGCTCGGCGCGCTTGGCCAGGGCCTCGCTCGTCGCCGCGCCGCTCGTCGCCGGCAGGCCGATCACGGTGTTGGCCACCTGGCTCAGCGCCGCGTCACCGAGGATGTCGAAGGCGCTCGTCAGCGTCGGGGCCTTGCGGGCGAAGTAGAGGGCGAGGCGCACGCCCGTGTCGGCGTCGCCCGCTTCGCTCTCCAGCGATTGCTGCAGGTAGGCCTGCGTGACGGCCAGCGCCATCGAGTCCGGGCCCAGATCCGTGCCGAACCCGATATCGGCGGCGGTCCGTCCGGCGGTGAGCGGCACGTTGCGGATCGCCAGGGTGCGGATCGCCCCGCCCGCGCTCACCAGCGTGTCGGCATCGCGCCCGGTGCCGCCCGCGGCCCCGTCGGCGCCGAGATCGGTCAGGCCGGTGGTCTCGAAGAACAGGCTGCCGTCGGCGGCGAGCCCCGCCTGGACCTTGCCCCTGAGGGCCGAGGCATCGATCTGGACCGCCACCGCCGCGGCGATCTCGCCGGGCGTTACCTTCGACAGGTCCGCCACCCGTCCGGCGAGCGTCTGCGCATTGAGCCGGATCGTGACCGATTGCGTGGTCGCGGCATCGAGCCGGGATTCGACGAGGAAGCTCGCCTCGGACCGGCCGCTGAAATCGTAGGCGTCGGCCAGCAGCTTGGGGGCGCTCAGCGAAGCGGTGCGGGGCGCGAGGCCGAAGCTGGCCGCATCCGCGCCCGCGGCGGAGACGCCCTGGCCGAAGCTGAACGCCTTGGCGAAGGCGGTGTAGCGGTCGTCGGCGAGCCGGTTGGCGAAGCTCGCCGCGCTGGCGGCACCCTCCTCCAGCACCTTGCGCATGAACGCCTTGGCGTAGGTCATCTCCTCCAGGCCGTAGGCCTTCATGGCGTAGGCGTAGAGGCGCTGGTCGCCGAGCAGGTCGTCGACCGACTTCACCCGGCCGATATTGGCCTCGTAATAGGCGGTCTCCCGGGCGACGCTCGGCTCGGCCGCCTTCCGCTGAAGGGAGGCGCTGAGATCCTTGGCGATCAGCCGGTAGCTGGTGAGGGTGTCGGTCACGGGCGGGCGCCTGGGCGGGAGCGCGGGAGGAAGGCGGCCATCGGCGCGGCGAGGGCAGGGTCCGAGGCTGCCTCTAGGCCCGTACGCTTGCTCCAGGCTTGCCCGGCGGGGATGCGGGCCGGGATCACGAGGCGGGCCCGATGATCGTCTCGGTCGTGATCACGACCCAGCCCGCGCCGGTGCGGCGGATCGACAGCACGCGGCCCGCGCCGGGCAGGACGCTGCCGAGCGAGACCGTGAGCCGCCCGTCGCGGCTCTCCAGGGTCGCGACGCCGTCGGCGACGCCGCGCAGGGCGTAGCCGCCCGCGGCGAGGCTTACGGGCGGCGGCATCGGCGGCTCGCTCGAGCCCTGGGGGCCGGCGGCCACGGGACGGTCGGGTAGCGAGCCGGTGGTGACGGGATCGAAATCCGGGTCGGCGAGGCGGCCCTGCGCCACCGTCTTCTTCCAGGCGAAGGGCGTCATGCCGGCCGGCAGCACCGCCTGCACGTCGTAGCCGTGGGTGCCGGTCGAGATGGCGTAGCCGGCGAAGCCGCCCGCGGTCAGGGCGAGCAGGACGAGGCCGGCGAGCACGGTGCGCTCCCCCGCCGCCTCCCTGGCCCGGCGGGCGGCGATGCTTCCCGCCAGCGGCCGCGACGGGAGCCCGGGGATGCGTTCGGCGCCCCCGGAGGGGGATCGCCGTGCAGGATCTGGCGTCATGCGGGCCTCGGTGGATCGGTCCCGGGCGCTTGCGCACGAAACGTCTTCGCGGCGCGCCGCCCGGGGAGCGGGAGCGTCATCGTTCACGATCCGTGTACGTTTATGCTTGACGCCCGGTTAACGACGCTGCGCGAACGGCCGCCCCGTCTCATCGACAGCGCTGCGGACGGTCGTTAAGCCGAAACCGGAACGAGGCGCCGGGAAGCGAGCATGGCCGATCCGCGGGAAGCTGTTGTGCCGAACCCGGCCGAGCCGGTGGCGCGGGCGGGCCGGCGTCACCGCGTCGTGCAGCAGGGGCGCATCGTCCTGGGTCCCGAGCGGCTGGTCGCCTGCACCGTGCGCGACCTCTCGCGGACGGGCGCCAAGATCCGCGTCGCGCCCGAACAGGTCCTGCCGGAGACCTTCTCCCTCGTCATCGCCGCGCACGACCTGCGCACGATGACCGCCCGGCTGTGCTGGCGCCGCGGCGATTTCGTCGGCGTCGCCTTCGACGGCGAGCCGGTCGCTTGAACCACCCTTCGATTGCAGCGCGGCCGGATCCCGCTCCGGCCTCTTGTCCACAGACGGGCCCCCGGCCTGTGGAGGGTGTCGGATGGGACGGCGGTGCTCCGGCCGGCTTAATCGGTTCGTAACAGGCCCCGGCCATTCTCACGCCATCGACAGGCGCTTCCCGCAACCAGGCGGCGCCCTCGAGAACAGGCCAGCGGGTGAACCCTCAGACGGGTTCATAGACATGATGTCGGTCCGCTGATCCGGTGCGAGTCCGGAGGTGTGATGCGCGGCGCTCCGAGCCCGACGGGCTCGCCGCGGCCCCCTTTTCGGGGCCGTGCGGCCGCACCGGTGCGAGCCCGGTCCTCAAGAACCGCCCCGTCCTTCATCATTCCCGGAAGACAGATCCGTGACCAGCCTGCTCACCAACATCTCCGCCATGACGGCGCTGACGACGCTCAAGGGCATCAACCAGCAGCTCGACGCGACCAGCAACCGCGTCTCCACCGGCCAGCGCGTCTCGACCGCCTCCGACAACGCCGCCTACTGGTCGATCGCCACGACCGTGCGCACCGACAACGCCTCGCTCTCGGCGGTCAAGGACTCGCTGGGCCTCGGCTCCTCCGCCGTCGACACCGCCTATAACGGCCTGAACTCGATCCTCTCCGACATGCAGAACCTGCGCGCCAAGCTGCAGACCGCGCTGCAGCCGGGCGTGGACCGCGCCAAGGTGCAGACCGAGATCAAGGCGATCCAGGACAAGATGAAGGCCACGGCCGACTCGTCGACCTCCTCGGGCCAGAACTGGCTCTCGGTCGACTCCTCGGCCTCCAATACCAGCTACCAGGCGACCCAGAACGTGGTGGCCGGCTTCTCCCGCGCCTCGTCGGGCGTCGTCACCTTCTCGAAGATCGGCGTCGACGTGAACGCCATCAAGCTCTACGACGTGAACGCGTCCAGCATCACCACGGCGGCCACCGCCGGCCAGGTGTTCGGCACCACCTCCCTCACCGGCACGGCGGCGTTCCGTCCCGCCGATGCGGTCGTCGCCAACCGCGGCACCGCCGATTTCAGCGGCACCAACGAGGTGAAGTTCAACCTGTCGCTCGGTGACGGCTCCACCGCGCAGATCACCCTCAACCGGGCGAACCTGTCCTCCGCCGCCGCCGATCTCTCGCGCGTCACCACCGACGAGTTCCTGAACGCGATCAACAATCAGATCGCCGCCGACACGGCCGCGACGCCCCTCGCCGGCAAGGTCGCGGCTTCGCTCGACAGCGCGGGCCGCCTGACCTTCACGACGACGGCGACCGGCGCGGGCACCAACGCCCAGGTGACGGTGCTGAACGTCGCCGCCACCGCTGGCAACACGCTGATCGACGTGGGCTTCGGCGCTGGCACGCCCGCCGCGACCGACGCCCGGACCGGCGCGGGAACCGCGGCGGGAACGACGACCGGCAAGGGCATCCTCGACACCGTCGATGCCGGCACCACGTTCTCGCTCGCCACGATCAACATCGGCAGCCTGGTCGGCACCGCGGGCGACACGGCCCTGCAGAACATCATCACCCAGGTCGAGAAGGCGATCGCCAAGGTGACGGATGCCGGCACCAAGCTCGGCGCCAGCAAGACCCAGATCGACGGCCAGAAGACCTTCGTCGACACGCTGATGAAGGCCAACGACCGCACGATCGGCATCCTGGTCGACGCCGACATCGAGGAGGAGTCGACCAAGCTGAAGGCGCTCCAGACCCAGCAGCAGCTCGCCGTCCAGGCGCTCTCGATCGCCAATTCCGGCAGCCAGACCGTGCTGTCGCTGTTCCGCTAAGGCGGGACGTCCCGGCCGCCGTCGCGGCCGGGCAATCCTGAATGCAGAAAGGGCCGCGCTCATCTCGAGCGCGGCCCTTTCTGCGTTCAAGGGTTTTTGAAGCCGATCCTGCCGTTCGTCGCGCGGCTCAGCCGACGAAGGTGTAGCCCGCCATCCGCTTGGCCTCGATCGGGTCGTAGCCGAGGCGCATCCGCAGCTTCTTGCGCAGCTTGCTGATGTGGCCCTCCACCACGCTCTCCTCCACGCTGGTGTCGAGGTCGCCGTAGACCGCGGTGAAGATCTGGCCCTTCGTCACCTGCCGGCCGCGGTTCTTCGACAGATATTCCAGGATGTGCCGCTCGCGCCGGGGCAGGAGCAGGCAGGTGCCGTCGATCTCCGGATCGCGCCCGTCCGTGTAGACCTTGAGCCGGCCGGCCCGGTCGGGGGTCGGAGCCGGCTCGACGCCGCGGCCGGTCCGGCGCCGGATCGCGCTCGCCCGGGCGATGATCTCGCGGACATGGACCGGCTTGCGCACCACGTCGTCGATGCCGGCGGTGAACAGGGCCAGGGTCTGCTCGAGGGAGCGGGTCTCGTTGAGGGCGATGATCGGCGCCCGGCTGAGCGAGCGGATCGCCACGGTGCAGGAGGCGCGGTCGGCGAAGTCGCCGATCAGGAAGCCGTCGATCGCCTCGACGTCGATCCGCGGCGCGGCGTCGAGCCAGCCCCTCATGGATCCGACGGCGAGTCCCCGCGCCTTCACGCCCTCGGCACCGAAGCCGGCAACGTAATGGTCGGTGACGCTCTGCCGCTCGTCGACAACGATGTACATCGTCAGTTCTCGAAGATGTGCGAGGTCATTGCGTCCCGCGCGAATGTCCTTCGCGCGTCGCTCTGGCCGATTGAACTGTTAAAGGGTTGTCGGATGTTGTCGGTCGCTGGCCCGAGGGGCGTGTTGGCTGCTGCTCAACCTTCCCCGCGTGCCGCTTCCTCCAACATTTGACGGTCTGAGCTTTTTGGCGAGAATGGTTAACGGCGCGTTAAGGCCAAGCTTGCGCGAGACGAAACGTTAGGAGTTTGGTGACGCCGTCGATCTGCTCGTGGCCGTTGTGCCACAGTGTGACCGAGCGGCTTCGGTGCGGTGCACGCCTTCTCGCCGGATCGGTCTTGACCGACGCGACGCGGCGCGCTCGAACGCTCGCTCGGCACCGCCAAGAGGAATTCCATGCCGTCGCTGTCCACCCTGTCGCCCGATGCCCTGGCAGAGCTGCGCTCCAAACTGCGCGGTGAGTACGAGACCCTCAAAGCGCAGGGGCTGAAGCTCGACATGACCCGCGGCAAGCCCGCCTCGGATCAACTCGACCTCGCCGCCGAGATGCTGGCGCTGCCCGGCAACCGCGACACCACCGCCGAGGACGGCACCGACGCGCGCAACTACGGCAACCTGCAGGGCTTGCCCGAGGCCCGCGCCCTGTTCGCCCCCGTGCTCGGCGCGCCGCCGGAGCAGATCGTGATCGCCAACAATTCGAGCCTCGCGCTGATGCACGACGTGCTCGTCTACGCCCTGCTGAAGGGTGTGCCCGGTGGCGATGGGCCGTGGTCGAAGCAGGAGCCGATCACGATCCTCTGCCCGGTGCCCGGCTACGACCGCCACTTCGCCCTGTGCGAGGGCTTCGGCATCCGCATGATCCCGATCCCGATGACGGGGGAGGGGCCGGACATGGCGGCGGTCGAGCGCGAGGCCGCCGACCCGTCGGTGAAGGGCATCTGGTGCGTGCCGCAATATTCGAACCCGAGCGGCGAGACCTATTCCGACGAGACTGTGCGGCGGCTCGCGGCTCTGAAGGCGGCGGCGCCCGACTTCCGCATCCTGTGGGACAACGCCTACGCGGTGCACCACCTCACCGAGGCGCGGCCGTCCCTCGTCGACATCCTCGAGGCCTGCACGCAGGCCGGGCATCCCGACCGGCCGATCGTGTTCACCTCGACTTCGAAGGTGACGCTGGCCGGCGCCGGGCTCGCCATGCTCGCCGCCTCGTCTGCGAACGTGAAGTGGTACCTCGCGCAGGCCGGGCGCCGCAGTATCGGCCCGGACAAGCTCAACCAGCTCCGCCACGTCCGCTTCCTGCGCGACGCCGCCGGGATCGCGGCCCATATGGATCGGCACCGCGCCCTGATCGGCCCGAAATTCGCGGCGGTCGAGGAGGCCTTCGCCGCCCGTCTCGACGGCTGGGACGTCGCCCGCTGGAGCCGACCGCTCGGCGGCTACTTCGTCACCCTGGACGTCACCGACGGCACCGCCTCGCAGGTGGTCCGGCTCGCGGGCGAGGCGGGCATCGCCCTGACGCCGGCCGGCGCGACGCATCCCTACGGGCGGGACCCGCACGACCGCACCCTGCGGATCGCGCCGACCTTCCCGAAGCTCGACGCCGTGCGCACGGCGGCCGAGGCGGTGGCGCTCTGCACGCTGCTCGCGGCGGTGGAGGCGCGGGCCGCGGGGTGAGGTTGCTACGCGGCTACAGGGCGAGTGCGTAGCTCGTGCTGCGGCCGCCCCCCGGCTCCTTCACGAGAACGCCCGCCGCGATCAGCCCTTCGATGTCGCGCAGGGCCGTGTCCTGCGAGCACTTGGCGATCCTGGCCCATTTCGTGGTCGTCAGCTTGCCCTGGAAGCCGTCGAGGATGCGGTTGATCATCAGACGCTGACGGTCGTTGATGGTCCTGGTCGCCAGGTGCTCCCACACCTTCGCCTTGTGGATCACGGCCGCCAACGCAGCCTCGGCATCGCTCAGCGCTTGGTCGAGCACCTCGAGAAACCATGCCAGGCGGACCGTGATGTCGAGGTCACCCTTCTGGGTCGCCTCAAGGGTCGCGTAATACTCGCTTCGCTCGACCCGCAGCCGCGACGACATGCTGTAGAAGCGCTGCCCTGTTCCCTCTGAACGGGCCAGTGCGAGATCGGCGATGGCGCGGGCGATCCGGCCGTTGCCGTCGTCGAAAGGGTGGATCGTCACGAACCAGATATGCGCCACGGCCGCCTTGAGCACCGGATCGGTCTTCGTGTCGGGCGCCTCGAACCACTTCAGGAAGGCCGCCATCTCCGCGTCGATCCGCTCGGCGGGCGGCGCACGGAAATGGACGCGCTCGCGGCCCATCGGGCCCGAGACGACCTGCATCGGGCCGAGTTCGTCCGTTCGCCAGCCGCCGACCGTGAAGGCCTTGCGCCCGTGCCCGCCCTCCGGAAAGAGGCCCGCGTGCCAGCGGAACAGGCGTTCCGTCGTCAGGGGTGCCGCATGTCCCTGCGTCGCATCGAGCAGCATCGCGACCAGCCCTTCGACCGGGCGCTCGACCGGCACCATCCCGGCGCGGTCGAGACCGAGCCGCCGTGCGACCGACGAGCGGACCTGTTCGCGATCGAGGATCTCACCTTCGATCTCGCTGGTCTTCAGGGCATCCTGAACGAGGGTCTGGAAGACGGCTTCGGTCTCGAGTTCGAAACCCAGCGCCTCCATGCGGCCGAGCAACCGACCCTGATGGTGACGGACCTCGGCCAAGCGCGTGGCCAAAGCCGCCTCGTCCCAACGGAAGCGCAGCCAATCCGGCCGATCGTAGATGTAAGCCACATTCTCCGCATATCACGCGGAGAATAGACGCTGCAATCTCCGCATGACCCCGATCACACCACCACGGTGATCGCCTGCGCCGCCCGGGTCAGGCCGGTATAGAGCCAGCGGGCGCGGTGCTCGCGGAAGGCGTAGGACTCGTCGAACAGCACCACCTTGTCCCACTGCGAGCCCTGCGCCTTATGCACGGTCAGCGCGTAGCCGTAGGTGAACTCGTCGGTCTCGCGGCGCAGGAACAGCGGGATCTCTTCCTCCGAACCCTCGATCACCTGCCGCAGCACCTTGATGTCGACCGCGCGGCGCCGCACCGCCGGGTCGTCCTCCGGCACCACGTCGAGGCGGATCGTGTCGGGGCGGGGCGGGGCGCGTAGCGCCTGCACCGTCCAGGTCGAGCCGTTGAGCAGGCCCTTGGTGCGGTCGTTCCTCAGGCAGACCAGCTTCTCGCCGACCGATGGCATCGGGTCGGTGTGGCCGGCCAGTTCCCGCAGGCGGTTGTTGTAGAGCCGCCGGGTCCGGTTGAGGCCGACCCGCACCTGGTCGCAGTCGAGCACCTGGGCCGGGTCGATGTCGCGGCGGCGGATGACGCGGCTCTCGCCATACTGGCCGATGTCCAGCCGGCCGCCCTCGCGGATCGTCATCGCCATGCGCACGATCGGGTCGTCGGCGGCCTGCCGGTGGACGTCGGTGAGCATCACGTCGGGCTCGGCTTCCGTGAAGAAGCCGCCGCCGCGCACGGGCGGCAACTGCGCGGGGTCGCCCAGCACCAGCACCGGCTTGTCGAAGGAGAGGAGGTCGTGGCCGAGATCGGCATCGACCATCGAGCACTCGTCGATGACGATGAGGTCGGCCTTGGCCGCCGGGCCGGAGCGGTTGAGGGTGAAGGTCGGGCCGCCCTCGTCGCCTTCCTTGCTGCGGTAGATCAGCGAATGGATCGTCGCCGCGTCGTGGCAGCCCTTCTGGCGCATGACCGAGGCCGCCTTGCCGGTGAAGGCGCCGAAGACGACCGGGCCGTCGACGTCGTCGGCGATGCGGCGGGCGAGCGTGGTCTTGCCGGTGCCGGCATAGCCGAACAGGCGGAAGACCTGGGAGCCGCCCTCCTTGCGCCAGCGGGCGATGGCTTTGAGCGCGGCCTCCTGCTGCGGGGCGAACTGGGTGGGAACGGACTCGGCCATGGGTTTCGCGGGCGAGGGTTCTAAGGCCAGCGCACGGTCGGCGGAAGCGACGAAAGGATCGAGGCGACGTTGCCGCCGGTCTTCAGGCCGAAGATGGTGCCGCGGTCGTAGAGCAGGTTGAACTCGACGTAGCGCCCGCGCCGCACCTGCTGCTCCTCCCGGTCGGCCTCGCTCCAAGCCTGCCCGAGGTTGCGCCGGACGATCTCCGGATACGCCTTCAGGAAGGCCTCGCCGACGTCGCGGGTATAGGCGAGGTCGGCCTGCGGCTCGCCGGTCCAGTGATAGTCGTAGAAGATGCCGCCGATGCCGCGGGGCTCGTTGCGGTGCTTGAGGTGGAAATACTCATCGCACCACGCCTTGTATTTTTCGTAGTTCACGGCCGGAGCGTGCGCCTCGCAGGCTTCGCGCAGGCAGGCGTGGAAGAACTGCGTGTCGGGATCGTCCTGCGTCCGGCGCCGGTCGAGCACGGGGGTGAGGTCGGCGCCGCCGCCGAACCACGCCTTCGTGGTCACGACGAAGCGGGTGTTCATGTGCACCGTCGGCACGTTCGGGTTCCAGGGGTGGACGATCAGCGAGATGCCGGTGGCGAAGAAGCGCGGATCCTCCGCGGCGCCCGGCATCTGCGCCCGGAATTCCGGCGCGAACTCGCCGTGCACGGTCGAGACGTGGACGCCGGCCTTCTCGAACACCCGGCCCTTCAGCATCGCCATGACGCCGCCGCCGCCCGGCGCGCCGCTATGGTCCGTGCGCTGCCACGGCGTCTTCTCGAACGTTTTGGCCTCTGCCGGCGCGTCCGGGTGGAACGGGCCTTCCGCCTCCGCCTCCAGCGTTTCCAGCGCGGCGACGATCCGGTCGCGCAGGGTGGCGAACCAGGCCTGAGCCTCGCTCTTCAGCGCGGCGAGGTCGTCGGGCGAGGGCAGGGGGGCGGGATTCCGGGAGGCGGTCGCGTCGCTCATGGCCCCAGGCTTTCCCACCCGGGCCGCGATCCGTCAATTCGCGGCGCGGCCGGGGAGGGGTGCGGCCTCGGGTTCACGACGTCCGGCCGGCCTCAGACGCCGGCGCCCCCATTCGCGTGCCCGTCGGCAACGGGCTTCGCCGCCCCGTCGCGCAGGCCGCCGACCAGCGCGTCGAGGCTGCCCTTGCCCTCGGAGAAGCCCGCCTCGTTCAGGATCGCACCGAGAATCGGGCTGTTGTACTGGTAGCGCAGCAGGTGGCCCGACAAGCTGTCGCCGAAGCTCGCGGACACACCGTTGCCGCCGCCACCCATCATCCCGCCCGCGTCGAAGATGCGGATCGAATCGATCTTCTCCACCGCCCGCATGCTCTCGCGCAGGGCGTCCGGGATGATGCCGAGGCGCTTCAGGCCCGTCTCGTAGGCGCGCGCCTCCGCCGAGAGGGCGTTGCGAGCCTCGTTCATCATCCGCTCGCGCTCGGCCTCGGCTTGGCCGAGCTTGGCGATGGCCTCCGCCTTCGAGGCGGCGGCGGTCGCCTCGGCCTCGGCCAGCGTCGTGATGGCGTTGGCGCGGTCCTCCGCCGCGCGCCGCTCGGCCTCCGCCGTGACGGTGACGCCGGTCGCCTCCCGCTCCGCCTCGCGCTTGGCGGCGATGACCGCGATCTCGCGCTCGCGCTCGG